>JAAZBG010000265.1 GCA_012513915.1 Fibrobacter sp. | reverse complement strand
TATGAAACATTGGAATATGCTTTATATCATAAGCTTGGGAATCTTCCATTGCCGGAATGTACCCACAAATTCTTCTGACGAGGCATAATTTTAAGCAGTTTAATTCAGTATATTGAACTGGATGTTAACAAGGTGTTATAATCTTTGGTTATACACTGAAACTGGAATATGGAGTAAAGTATGGCAATAAAAAATATAATCGCCGATATGGATGGTGTGATCTATCGGGGAAAATCGCTTGTGACCGGTGCAGCTGATTTTGTGAAGCGTCTCATCGCCAATGATATCGGGTTTCTGTTTCTGACCAACAACTCTGAACAATCCGCCCTTGATCTTAAACGAAAACTTGAGGGTATGGGTGTTGAGGGAGTGGAAGAGAAAAATTTTATTACCTCAGCGATGGCAACGGCGACCTTTCTGAAAAATCAGAAGCCCGGTGGCACAGCATATGTGATAGGTGGAGGAGGTCTGGTCAATGAACTGTATAAAGCTGGTTATTCGATAACAGATCACAATCCAGACTATGTAGTAGTCGGTAAAACACCGCAGCTTAATTTCAGCATGCTCAAAAAAGGCACATCGCTGATCATGAGCGGTTCAAAGTTTATTGGTACCAATCCTGATGTTATTGATCCACTTGAGGATGGGTTTGAGCCGGCATGTGGTGCAATACTGGCATCAATTCAGATAGCTACCGGGAAAAAACCTTATATCATAGGAAAACCAAACTCTCTCATGATGAGTATTGCGGTAAAGCAACTCGGCGCACAGATTGACAAGACAATAATGATCGGAGACCGGATGGACACTGATGTTGTTGCTGGAATGGAGGCCGGGATGAAAACCTGCCTGGTGCTCTCAGGAGTTTCTGCACGGGAAACTATTGATGAGTTTCCGTACAGGCCGGATTACGTGTTTAATAATGTAGGTGAAATATATCCCGATCAACTTAACTGACAGGTTTACAATGGAAATTACAGTTCCTTCGCTGCTTAGGATAAAACCGAACGCACTTTTCAGAATCGGCAAATATCTTCGTAAAGAGGGCTTTTTTAAAGTTGCACTTTTTTACGGAGAGGGAATAAAGGATCTTTTTGGTAATCAACTTACCATCTCGTTTGCATCTTCCGAAATATCAGTTGTCTTCGAGGAAAATGTTTCCTCCAATGATGTTGATATTATTCTTAAAAAGTCGTTTTCATTGCCTGATAAGATTGATGCGATTGTTGCTATTGGTGGTGGAAAAGTAATAGACGTCTCAAAATATATTGCATTTATTCTTCAGTTGCCGGTAATTGCCATGCCAACATCAATTTCCAATGATGGATTTGCATCTCCGGGAGCATCACTTGTTGTCAATGGCCGGAGAAAATCACTTAAGGCGCAGATTCCCTATGGTGTTATTATTGACACAGAGATTATCAGTAAATCTCCAAAAGCGTTTACCATGTCGGGAATCGGGGATCTGCTTTCTAAATACACTGCAATTTACGACTGGAAACTCGCATACAGGGTAGTACATGAAAATGTCAATGATTTTGCGGTACTTATTTCAAAAAACGCCGTTGAAAGCATGGTTAATTACAACATAAAGAATATTGAAAATCTGGAGTTTCTCCGACTTATCTGCGGCTGCCTCGTTATGAGTGGAATTGCCATGGCGGTAAGCGGCTCAAGCAGACCGGCAAGTGGCAGTGAACATCTGATATCGCATGCCTACGATATGGTGGCCCAGAAACCGGTGCTTCATGGAATACAGGTCGGTATTGCAACGTATATTATTAGTGAAGTGCAAAACAATCCGGAAAAGGAAGTAATCAAAAGTGTTCTTCGTGAAACTGGATTCTTTGATTATGTCGCATCAAATCCGCTTATAAGAACGGATTTTATAAAGGCTGTCAACCTTGCTCCGACAATCAAGAATAACTATTACACGATACTTTCGGAAAAAGAAAATATCGATACATTACTTACTTTTATTGAGCATGATGACATCTGTAAGTCAGTGCTTAAGTAATACTTTATTAAAATGTTACGTGGAAATTAAGAATTGTCCCAACTCCTTCTTAAGCACTGTAAGTGCGAAATACACCAGCCCGGGCTGACTGCCCGGGTATAAACGAACCCCGATTTTTTCATAAGCCCTGTATGGGCGCAATACATGTTGCGGAATCGAATTCGCAAATTGTCCGAACTTTGATTTTTAAAACCTGAACTTAAGTTCAGGACACACTGTCTACCTTTTATTTTATATTCTTTTGATAAGAGCACCCATGCGTTATTTTTTTTATCATCATAAATTTAATCCGTTGTAGCCTTCTGCTCTTGACCTAAATCTGTTTCTCAGGATAATTCTAGCAGTATTAGGTCCATCATCCTTGAGTAATTTTTCATAATACTCGGGAAATCCTTCGATAAATCCATCAACAAACATTTCAATTTCTTCATCAGTATATCGTGTTTTTCTGCTTTTTGATGGGTCCAGCCAATCAGGTTCTTTTTTGTTTTCTGAATTGTTTTCCAATTTGTTTCTTCCTTTTAGTAAATGATTTCAAATTACACCACATTGAATATATTTCTATAAAAAGTAAATACGGCATAGATGGTGTTTTGCCGTTTTTAGTTTTCTATTCATCTAAAAAAAATATGGCTTACAAAAACAGCACCAAGTATACCTGCAACGTCTGCGCATAAAGCAGCAGGAAGAGCATGCCGTGTCTTTTTGATACCAATAGCTCCGAAATATACTGCAAGAACATAAAAAGTTGTTTCTGTTGATCCCTGCATTACAGATGCCAGAAATGACGAAAAACTATCAGGTGCGTTATTTACAATATCGGTCATAATACCATACGATCCAGTACCAGAGAGGGAGCGTATTAGTGCCAATGGAAGAACATCCACAGGCATTCCAATTCGGGTTAAAACAGGTGATAGCACACCTGTAAATAACTGGAATGCACCGCTTTCGCGAAAGATATTGATTGCAACAAAAATTGCAACCATAAACGGAATAATGCGAACCGCAACATTGAAGCCCTCTTTAGCAGCATCGGTGACGGTCTCGTAAACCTTTACACCGCGAAGGTATCCAAAAAGTAATAGTCCTCCCATGATGACAGGGATCAGCCATTCAGTCATCTTGGTGAACGTATCGAAAGAGAATTGAGGCATCGTACCTTGTGAGATATACTTCCAGGGAATTGCAAATAGAAATACTGCGATAGCAGAATACCCGAAAAACTTACTAACCGGTGAAACTTTTACCAGTTCAGGACTTGATTTTAACGGCTCAGATTCAACTGCACAGGATTCATCTGTAACATCATTCACAGGAACAATCTCGGATTTCGCTGACCGGCTTGCCAATAATTTTGACGCAACAATCGCTACTGTTGTAGAAATGGCGGTTGCAAGAATTGCTGGAATAAGAATTGCCGATGGGGATGTAGCGCCCGCTGCAGCCCGTGCAGCAATCACTCCAAGTGGAAGTATGGTGACCGATGATGTGTTAATTGCTAAAAATAAACACATCGAATTGGTTGCGGTACCTTTATGAGGATTGATTTTTTCAAGTTCTGTCATCGCTTTAATACCCATTGGGGTAGCCGCATTACCAAGGCCAAGCATATTTGCTGCCATGTTCATGATCATGGAACTCATTGCTGGGTGATTAACCGGGACATCTGGAAATAGTCTGATCATTATCGGACGAATTGCTCTGGAAATGATTTTCATAAGACCAGCCTCCTCAGCTACTTTCATTATTCCAAGCCATAGCGCCATAGCTCCGATCAGTTTAATTGCCAACTCAACTGCACTTTTCGCAGCATCAAACATTGACTTAGAAATAACTCCCATTTTGTCGGTATAGGCGGCAGTGACTATACCACTGATTATAAGGAATAACCAGATTACGTTGATTACCGCAGGCTTTTTTTCCATTTTTTTAGTGTCCCAAAGAGTGTGTCTGTGAATGTTTAGAATCATATGCCAAATTATGAAAATTAAAAAAACTGAATTTACTACTGTTATTTCCCATCCCAACCAACCTCACCGATAAGTACGAACACAACACACATTCGCCGTCCCTTAAGAGGCAAGACAATCTTGGGTTTTGTCATACTGATAAAAATCCTTGAACGTGGTTTACCGGATATTTACAGAACATAAACATCCGTTTTTTTGGAGTTTGTATTACTCCACCAGATCCTAATATACTTATTTGCATTATTCTTTTTCATCACGCGCGGTCAACTTCTTCGGGGTAAATAAAAATAGTAGAGATTTCTCGGTATTTTGTCAATAGCACCCGTGCGAATTATGTAGTAAAGGGTTTAAAAGTAACAGAAATAATCTTTTGCATAGTATCCCTGTTACACAAATCATCAATCTAACAATAAATTACTCTCAACTTCCACTATAACAACAGTTCTGGTCAATTCTGCCGTTAAACCAGCAGCATCAAATGATAATTGATCACAAATCGAATCCGCCATCGCAGGACCAGACATACAATGGTGCCACCTGGCTATCCGATAATGGCTTGGACTAATTGTCCAAAAAATTAATCCCCCTTTATTATGGGGGGCGCTTCCAGCGGGGGATCGTTTTTTCCTACAGGCTTAGCAGCTTGTTTTTAACCAGCCGATCGCTTCATCGTAATCTGTAAACCACCTATGATGATCATTGTCCATTAACTCTTTTTCAGCAATGAGAATTGATGGTTTACTCTCTCTGAATAAAAATCATAACCACACTGCATAAGTAAACGCAATCCAAAACAATGATCTGGATGCCAATGGGTAATAAAGAGTGCATCAATTTCGTTTATTCCGTTTTCATTTACAGAATTATTTATATCTTCCGGACAATCAAAAATGGCTTTTGCATCTGCGAGATAGATTGAATTGGAATTACGCTTGTAAGGTTTTCCAAGTTCTCTTGCTTTTGTGCAAACGGAACATGAACATCCAATTTTTGGAGTTGGTATGGATCCACCTGATCCTACTATTCTTATCTGCATTTTCCTTTTTCCTCGTGTGCTGTCTTTTTCTTCAGGGGTAAATTTTATATGGTATGCATACCTGGCTTAAAATAGAGATACGATTTATTCTGTTCCGCAATTTTCTCAGCTAAACCAGCGAACACTACTACTATTATGTAAACACATATAAATAGTACGATTATTGTGGAATTACTTTTTTATATGCATTCATGATAATCCGTGATCACTGTTAATCCTGGTAATAATATTGTTAGTTAAGTATAAATAAAGCAGCATCCTTTATCAATTACATTTCCTGAATTTTCTATCAACCCCAATCCGCTTTACTGCCGTTTGAACGATCGGGTGCACCTGAAATAACATTGCCCTGAAATGAAGCGTAAGAAGCTATATTACTTGCAGGTGATATATCTGTTTAGAAACTGCAACATTTAATCCGGAAAAACAGTACCATCAAACTACAGCACAATACGACACATCGTTGATACGTATTGTTTAAATGGAAGGTAAAATGTGACAATCAAATTGATTCGTGGATAACCTCAAACAACTATCTCCTACAGGAAACTGAATGTATATGCGCACTATCGTAAACTACCGGATAATATTGCTTCTTATTATTGTCACTGCAGGACCACTTCATGCATCTGCAGATACATCATCATCATGGATTGACAGCGCAGAATCCCGCTACTCCGCTGCTGCAACACAGTACGATATGGAAGCACTGCGCAACCTTGCCGATGTTATCACCCTTAAACCAGTTGATGAACAAAAAAAGCCCCGTGCACTTTTATTACATGGCTGTGTTTTATGGCGCCTGCAATTGATCGCATTCTGTAAAAATTCTGAGAAAGACATTTTGCGGTATGGTAAGGTATCGGTTAAAAAATTAAAAGAAGCTGAAACAGCCGGTGCTGATATGTATCTTACTGCAAGCTACAAAGCACTCGCGTATCAACTGATGGCAGGGCAGGGTATCAATAACGGGGCAATCAATGGTCCGCTTGCCGCAAAAGAACTAAAGAAAGCACAAAAAGCCAATCCTAAAGGGTATTATACGCTATTAGTTGAGGCAATCAATGCAAATCAGGCGCCATCATTCGCTGGAGGAAGTCCTCAAAAAGCAATTGTATTATTTGAAAAAATGATTTCAGCATTTCCGGATTCCGTAGATGTAAAAATCCATCTGGCAGAAGCATATGGAAAGGCCGGACGAAAAGAAGATGCACGACAGCTGATTGCGCCTGTTGTCAAAGAGTATCCGTCAAATCTTCTTGCCTGGACAATTGCAGACCGTCTGGCTGCACCATAAGATAGTGTCACGTTACCGAATCGGGCATTCGAATTCCGTTATGATTCCGAACTCTTCAACAAGAATAATTTTATTAAAAGTCACCTGAACAAGTGCTGTTCCGGATTTCGAAAGAAATTCACCAAGGTTCGGATGACGGCCGAGAAACCGTTCTTTACATGAAGAAACCGTTCTTTCACTCACTTCATGCGCGATGCCAAGAACTGATATCGCATAACGTTTATTACCCGTTACATCCGGGATCGATCGGTTGTCAAGTAGTACCGACACATGGATATCACGGCAAAGATTAGCGTATTTGTGTGTTTCACGAAGTGTTGGAAATAGTAAATACTGACAATCATCCGAAACGTAAATGGTCACCAATGATGTGTATGGGTATTCAGTACCACTTGTTGCAAGGACTCCGAAATCATGTTCATGCAGCATACGGATCAGTTTTTCTTTTGCTTGTTCCTTATTCATTATTACTTCCTTGTTACCATACTATTTACGATATAAGAAATGTGCCGATTAAGCACCGGCATCTCAAATCACACTATTTCCCTGAATCCAATAGTTCCACCAGCGCTTCATCTATTTATCAATTGTTTCTGTTTTGATAATGTACTTTTGAATTCATCAATAAATTTCCGCATATCGCGAACCAGTACCGCCTGAGGATTACAGCGTAGCACCATGCCGTCAAGATACATCAGGCTTTTAATAATCGGATACATTCCCTTTTCAAACACCATCCCGCTATTGACACCAAGCTTGATCGTTTCCATCATGCGTTTTGTGAGACTCACCTGTGAGACAGTTGCATTTGTAAAATCTTTGTATAACTCAAGAAACTTCTCCCTGAATCGTGTATATGGCTGTCCCGCTATTCCCCGGTCAGCCATCGAATTGAGTGCACGGGCGCATGCATCATAGTCATACAATGAGAGTGCATCAAAGAAATCAAACAGCCCCAGGCGCATTCGTTCACCCACATGGCTTATTGCTCCGGTATCAATAAATGCAAATTTTCCATCAGACATTCTGATAATATTACCGGGATGAATATCACCATGGAATGTTCCGATACAGAAAATAAAGAATCCGTGTATATGAAAGAGATCCAGGAGATCATCGTAGGACAGTTTTTGTTCTGTCAATAATTCATCGAATGTCTTTCCGTCAACAAATTCAGTTACCATATATCGCTCTGCGGAAAGTTCTCGATGAATCTTTGGAAAATACAACCGCGACAAATCGAACTTTACTGATTGCTCATCAGAAATATGCCGTAGAACATCCTGTCCTGCAGCTTCTTTACGTAAATCAAGTTCGTCAAGTGTCCCTGTTTCTATGGTCTCAAGGATGCCCAGCGGATCAGCCACCCGTGTAAGCTTGGGATAGAAAAAAAGAACAAAACGGAGCAGGAAACGCAGCGATCGTACATCCCTGGTGAAAGACTCAATAAAGTCATGTTTTATCAGCTTTACCACAACCGTCTTGCCGTTGTTAAGCACGGCCTTATGCACCTGCCCTACTGATGCCGATGCGAGTGGCTGTTCATCAATGGTGGTAAATGAATGTATCCAGTTTGATTCAACCGCCGAATCTAACAATTTTTTATATGATGCAGGAGTCAGCGAATCGGTATGCCGGTATAGCCGCGTTAATTCTTTGCAGTTTTGTTCAGGTAAAAAGTCGAGTCTTAATGCATAGGTCTGACCGATTTTTACTGCCAGCAGTCCAAGTGATTCAATCAGAGCGATGTCGGGCAGTTTTTTGCTGTAGATTGTTCTGATAAGCCGTATGAAATTGATCCAGTTCATTGATGTGTGTTCCGATCTGTTAAAACTGTATCTTGTTTCATGGTTTCGTACCCTTACAGGTCCGATCTATATTATTTTTCAAGTAACTAAAATCTGAAGTTGGATTGTAGTATACAACAGCTTTTTTAGTTAACCTGATTATTGTATACGGATGAAAATATTTCAATGTTTACAGCAAGCGTAAAAAAATAATTTTTTAATAATAGCAGGGGTAAATCATGGCACAAAAAAACATTGCAATCATCGGAGCAGGACCTGGCGGGCTTACCGCAGGAATGCTACTGGCAAAACGGGGTTACAAGGTATCAATTTTTGAAAAAGAGGGTGTTGTCGGCGGGCGAAATGCTGCAATAACCATGAATGGCTACACCTTTGATACCGGTCCGACATTTCTTATGATGACCTTTATTTTACGGGAGATGTTTCAGGAGGCAGGACGTAAACTCGAAGATTATTGCCATCTTGTACCACTTGACCCCATGTATAAATTATCCTTTACTGATTTCGAGCTATTTCCAACTCCTGATCGTGATAAAATGAGAGAACAGATTGTGAAACTGTTTCCCGGCAACGAAGCGGGAGTAGATGCATTTCATACACGGGAAAAGATCCGCTATGATAAAATGTATCCCTGCCTTCAGAAGGATTATTCAACCTTCAGGGAAATGTTCAGTGTCCCGCTTATCAAGGCACTTCCCCATCTGTCACTTGGCAAAAGCCTGATGAATGTTCTTGGAAACTACTTTACCGAAGAAAAACTCCGGATCTGTTTTACTTTTCAGGCAAAATATATCGGGATGTCACCCTGGGAATGTCCTGCTGCATTCGCCATTATGCCCTATATCGAACACTCAATGGGAATCGATCATGTGATTGGTGGATTAAGCAAAATTTCCGATGCAATGGCCAAAGTTATCAATGAACTTGGAGGAACCATTCACCTTAACACACCAGTAAAAAAGGTCCGTGTATCAGGCCGCAATGCCACGGGTATTGAACTTGCAAATGGTGACATTATCAATGCCGACAGTGTGATTATCAATGCTGATTTCGGTCACGCAATGAGTACGCTGTTTGATCCGGGAGTAATCCGCAAATGGGCGCCTAATAAATTGCGTGAGAAAAAATACTCCTGCTCGACATTCATGCTGTATCTTGGAGTTGACAAAAAATATAATGAGCCGCATCACAACATTATCTTTGCCAATGATTACAAAGAAAATGTAAAAGATATTATCAACCGTGAAACACTGTCAGATGATATGTCGATTTATGTACGTAATGCAAGTATCAACGATCCGACGATTGCACCGGAAGGTCATAGCGCACTATATGTGCTTGTACCCACACCGAATATGCATGGAAATACCACCTGGGATCAGGCAACGATAAAATCATTCAGGGACAAGGTGCTAAAGCGTATTATGGAACGAACAACCATGAAGGATCTGGATAAACACATAACCTGCGAGAAAATCATCTCTCCGGCAGACTGGCAGAATGAACGGTCACTCTTTTTAGGTGCAACATTCAATCTGGGGCATACGATAACGCAGATGCTCTATTTGCGTCCGCGCAACAAGTTCGAGGAGGTCAACCACTGCTATCTTGTCGGCGGCGGAACACACCCTGGTTCAGGATTACCGACGATCTATGAGTCAGCGAGAATCTCGGCAAATCTGATTGACAAGTATGAGAAGTGATTGGTCAGGGTGATTGATTCGTGGGTGAGCACTATATGAGGATAAATTATTTTTTGATTATACATATTCAGGAATCAATTGTAACGTTTCGATTCCTGAATTATTTCCAATTGGGCTATTGACGGTGGAATGAGACGTGAGTGCCGCAGGTCTCTGCAACTGAATTTTCTTTACGGCATTCTTCTGTCTAAAACCAGTACTGGTTACTAAGGATATCATTCATTCCTGCAAATTACTTTAAATAAATGCGGAACGAATTCGTATGTTAGTTATTCATTTATGCTCTGTAAACAGCACAAACATTTTCTTTTTTTGTTATCATACAGTGTTTTTTCGTGATGATTACAGTATACATGGAGAAAACAGGTGATTTATAAATTATTGTTCACGATTATTCTGGTTTGTTGTTCATTGACAGCGCAAACGACACTGATCAGTTCACTGAAAGATCCTTCTGTACAATGTGATTATCTGGTAATTACTCCACAGCAATTTTCAGCCGAAGCGCAATTATTAGTGCAGCACCGAAATTCCTATATACGAGATTCTGTAAACTATGCAAAGATTGCCTTACTTGAAGATATCTTATCGGAATTTAAAGATCCTGACAGAACAAAATCACTTCAACAAGGAATTTCCTGGGCAACTTCAAACTGGAAGAATCCTTCGTTGAAATATATAGTATTAATTGGTGATGATAGTGCAGCGTTTGATGCCAAGGATTCCGTTTTCTTTTCCGCAGGCAGGATGCCATCATGGATTCGTACATCCACATACTATCCAGCAAATGAAGTAAAAATATTTTCATCCGAACTGCAAAGTGATCACTATTTTATTCAAAATTCATTGGATATTGTTTATCCCTATGAATTGATTCCCAATGTATCCATAGGAAGAATACCCTGTGAATCAAAAGAACAGCTGATTACCTATATATCAAAAGTTATAAGTTACGATACGACATTGATTAATGATTCCTGGAGAAACAGGGTTCTTTTACTTGCTGATGACAATATGCAAAATAAATATGCTGATCCTATAATCCCCCCGTTTCAGGTAACATCAGATACATTTGGTAGTTATTTACGTGGATATCAAATCAAAAAAATATATTTATCCGGTTTCAAGCCGGATGTTTCATTTATTCACGCTGATGCCCGTCGGGCGTTAATAAAGGAACTCAACAGCAATTATTTTTTAACGATTTTTAATGGTCATGGTGCATTTGACGTACTTACAGATGAGAACGTATTGACTTCTGATTATTGCGACAGCATCAGTAATACCAGATCGGGAATATTTTTAAGTTTCTGTTGTGAAGGAGCGGTATTTAATAAACCAATAGAAAGTTCTATTGTAAAAAAAATGCTTTTTAAACAGGGTGGCTTTGTTTGTATAGTCGGGTCAACCTCACTTGCATATGCATCACAAGGAACTATTTTAGGTGAATCATTTTTTTCAACGTTTGCCAACAATAACAACGTTACCATCGGAAAGTGTCTATTCGCTGATAAAAAAACAGATGATAATTACACGTTGCTTGGCGATCCGGCGATTTTACTAAAAGGTAACTCTATTAATTCCGCTGTATCGTTTAATAACAACCAGCTCGAAATTACATCCGCGTCAATAATTCCAATTCACTACTATTACTCAACCAGTAAACCTGCACACGTTATTGCATTCCCTAATGGTTCAGATTTTGATTATGATAGTATTGTATTCTCAGATTCCGGAACATTTTTAAAAGAAGTCGAATGCAATTATCCTGCACAACCAGATACAGGATACAGTATTACACTGTATTTATGGGACGACATGGGAAAAGAACGGCACTATTTCTTTGAGCCAGAGAATCCGAATTCAGTAGTAAGAACTTCATTAAAAAGAGTCTCAACGAACGTTTTGATTTCATTTGACAAGAAGAATATTATCATAAAGCAAACATTAACAGGCAATGGTCCATTTACTTTCACACTTCATGACATACAAGGCCGTACTGTTTTATCAAGATCAGGAACACTATCAAATTGTTCGATGGTAATCCCATTTGATACGGGAACACTTGGTAATAAATATTACATTTGGAAATTTAAAACCGACAATACGTTTTCTACCGGGCGATTGGTACTTAAGAAGTGATTTTGTTACGTCATCTCAACTGCGCCCCCTCGGCTACGCTTGGGGGACGGTTCCAAAATGTTGTCGTCTCGACTTCGCTCGACGACTGGTTCCTATTGTCAACATTGTTACTAAAAACTCAATCTGAGTGGGCGTCTGCACTTTAGTAAATACCGTTAGGTAAACTATCATCAGAACCCGCTCCCCGAGCGAAGCCGAGGGGAGCACTTCAATTCCTCTCAAACACAATCTGACCATCAAGAATCGTGCAGCATGCGTATCCTGTCAACTTCATTCCTTCAAATGCAGTATTGCGACTCTTTGAGAAGAAATACCTGGAATCAACAGTCCACTCTGCATCAGGATTGATTATTGTAATATCAGCCGGCATACCAACTGAAAGTGTTCCTCCGTCTGTTTTCAGAATTTTATTCGGATTGACACTCATTTTCATAACCATTTCGGAAGGGCTGATACGTCCTGTTTTGACAAGTGATGTAATGATCACCCCGACAGATGTCTCAAGGCCGAGTACACCAAATGACGCGGCATCAAATTCGACATCTTTCTCTTCCGGCAAGTGCGGAGCATGATCACTTGCAATAACGTCAATAGTACCATCAGCAAGACCCGCAATAAGAGCCTCACGATCTGACACTGTGCGTAACGGCGGATTCATTTTTTTGTTTATATCGTACATACCGACATCAGCATCAATAAGCGTTACATAGTGAGGAGCGGTTTCGGCAGTTACCATTACTCCGCGTGATTTTGCATCACGGATCATACGTACTGACCCGGCAGTTGACACATGAGCAATATGAACACGGGCACCGGTATATTCCGCTAAAAGCAAATCACGTGCAACGGTCATCTCTTCTGCAATTGATGGAATTCCTCGAATGCCAAGGCGTGTTGATACAACGCCCTCATTCATATGTCCCTTTTGAGCAATCCCAATGTCTTCACAGTGACAAATAACAGGAACATCAAATGACTTGGAATAATTAAGCGCATTGCGCATGATATTCGATTTCTCAACCGAACGGCCATCATCGGAAAACGCCTTTGCACCGGCTTTAATCATCTCCCCCATCGGTGCAAGCTCTTCACCTTCGAGATTTTTTGTGATTGCCCCGATTGGATATACCTTTGATGCACAATTGAGACTGCGTTGAATGACATATCTGATTTTTGACTCTTCGTCAAGCACGGGATTGGTGTTAGCCATACACGCTACACTTGTAAAGCCACCAGCAGCTGCCGCCTGTGTACCGGTGTCAATTGTTTCCTTGTCTTCACGCCCCGGTTCACGAAGATGCACATGCATATCCATAAGGCCGGGAACGACCCATTTTCCCTTTGCATCAATTACACGGGCAATCGGAAACTGTTTTTCGAGATTTTTGCCAACCGCCCTGATCAATCCATCTTCAACAACGACATCCATGATTTCGTTTATTTTGTTGGCCGGATCAATTACCAATCCCTCTTTAATTAAGAAGTATTGTGCCCGTCGACGTGTTTCATATGAGTAAATTACACAGCCATTATCTTTCTTAAACATTTTCTCCACCTCCAAGCAGGAACAGTGATGCCATTCGTACTGCAACTCCATTTGTCACCTGCTCTAATACAACTGAATTTGGACTATCCGCGACATCGCTTGACACTTCAACACCCCTGTTGATCGGTCCCGGATGCATAATTAAAACATTGGGTTTCAGCCGCCGCATCTTTTCGATATCAATACCGTAACGGTCGCGGTATTCACGTATTGACGGAAAGGTGCCGCTTGACTGACGTTCAAGCTGGATACGCAGCAACATCACCACATCCGCTCCATCAAGTGCCTCATTGAGATTGTCGGTTATTTTCACACCAAGACTGTCCCGATGCTGAGGAAGCAGCGTTGGCGGACCGCATAATACGACATTCATTCCCATCGTAGTCATTCCCCACGCATTGGAACGAGCAACGCGGCTATGAAAAATGTCACCAATTATTGCAACTTTCAATCCGTCAAGTTTACCGAAATGTCGTCTGATCGTCATCATATCAAGAAGCGCCTGCGTCGGATGTTCATGAAGTCCGTCACCGGCGTTGACAATAACAGCATCAGTGCAATTGGTAAGAAAGTATGGTACTCCGGCCGATTGATGCCGCACGACGACCATATCTATCTTCATCGCTTCAATATTCTGAATTGTATCTCTGAGCGACTCACCTTTATTAACCGAACTTGTTGATGCGCTGAAATTGAGAGGACTTGCAGAGAGCCGTTTTTCGGCCAGTTCAAAAGAAATTCGTGTTCGGGTACTATTTTCATAAAACAAATTTACAATCGTTTTACCCCTGAGTGTGGGGACAACCGGAATATCCCGTTCGAGGACTGAATAAAAAGAATCAGCTGTGTCAAGAATTAATGTTATATCCTCTTTTGAGACACCTTCAAGTCCGAGTAGATGCTGGATGTGAAGTCCCATTTATTATTCGCCATCCTCCAGTTCCATTAACCACAATGAATCTTCATTATCTTTTTCCTGCACATTCAGGCTTACCACCTGATTCGCAAGTGTTGTAATCTTTTTTCCGACATAATCTGCACGGATCGGCAGTTCACGATTTCCACGATCAATAAGCACCGCAAGCTGAATGGTCTTTGGACGACCATAATCCATAAGGGCATCAAGTGCGGCACGAGTAGTCCGTCCGGTATAAAAAACATCATCAACAAGAAGAAGGTTCATATTGTTGACATCAAACGGAATATCGGTAACTTTCACTTCCGGCTGACGAAGCGAGATACGGTAATCATCGCGGTAAAACGTTACATCAAGTGTACCACACTGAATGTTTGTTTTTGCCAATTCATTAATTTTATTGGTAATACGCCTGGCAAGGAATACTCCGCGGGTCTGCATTCCTACAACACCAAACCGTGAAAAATCACGTTTTTTTTCCAATACCTGATGTGTTATCCGGGTAAGCGCCAGATCAATCGTCTGACTGTCCATTAGTAGTTCGAGTTTTTTCATATACGGTCAAAATAGTATGATTTTAGGGTGATACGCAAGGGTGAAATATAACTTGTTTTTCACATCGCAGACTGGTTTTTGTCATGTTCATGTTTTTGTCAAAACCGGAGCGTACTCCAACACTCAGAATCTGTAAACACTCATTTCATACTGTACAGGTCAACAGTAAACTCTGAAACCCTCTTTCCAAATTATAAAAACCAATATATATTCTTAATGTGTTATTGAGTTTTGTTTCCGAAAAAACCATATTCGAATTGTTGCAAAGCAGAAGAAGTATCAGAAACCATACTTCGAAAAGTATTGGCAGTTGCATTATTGACCTTTCGAAAGAGTCGTTGTTTCGTTCACTATCACCGAATAGGTTTATTTTCTAAAAAGGACTTGCTGATGGATCAACTAAGGGTTGCTATTGTAGGGTGCGGCAGAATATCTGATCTTCATGAGCTGGGATATCGTAATTTCGATAAAGCGAAAATTGTTGCAGTCTGTGACAGAAGCCATGTAGTAGCAGAGAGTAAAGCTATAAAATGGAATGTTCCAAAAGTCTTCACTGATTATAACGAGCTGCTTCAATCTGATGAAATTGATATGATTGAACTTCTTGTTCCACATCACCTTCATGCACCGATGGCGATAGCGGCTTGTAAAGCAAAAAAACATGTATCCGTTCAAAAACCAATGGCATTAAGTCTTGACGAAGCAGACAAAATGATTGCTGTAGCGCAGGAAAATGGTGTTTCATTGAGAGTTTTTGAAAATTTCATATTTTATCCTCCTATACTAAAAGTTAAAGAGATGATCCATAGCGGAGCAATTGGTGATCCCAGGATGATTCGTGTACATTATAATAGCGGCACCCTTGATTCGTCATGGAAAGTTCCGCTTAAAGCATGGCTGTGGAGATTTGATTCAAAGCGATGCGGTGGCGGACCGATTATTTTCGATCATGGCTATCATCTTTTTTCTGTTGCACTTAACCTGATGGGGCCCGTGGAGAAAGTATCTGCCTGGATCGATAAAACGCAGGTGTTTCCGACCAAGTACATCGATGGTCCTGCAACAATAATGCTCAAATTCAGAAGTCCGCGATGTTATGGCGTAATGGATTTTTCCCATACACCTCAGATGCGTATCAATTCCGATTACTATGCTGATGACAACCGCATTGAAATTGTCGGTGATACCGGTATCATTCAGATTAACAAATGTACAACATCCACCTTTGATCTTCCTGCTGTACTTCTTTACAAAAACGGTACCACTACTGTAATCGAAACACCCCGAACAGACTGGAAACACAGTTTTATTGATGCAACGCACCATTTCGTCAATTCGATCCAGTCCGGCTCACAACCATCACTTGACGGCACTACCGCACGTGATATTCTTAAGGTGGTACTTGCAGCACAATACTCTTCAACGGAACGACGCGAAATTGACGTCGAGGAAGTTAAATATATGACACCCTGACTTATGTTTCAATAGCGACACAATGCTGAGTAATTTTTTTAACAGGAGGAGCTGCATTACCATTATCGTTGATGAACCTGCTTTTTCTGGTTGAAACCAGGAATTTGATATAATTGATGACAGATCTCCATGATTCATCAATAACATTAGCGAGCATCACGCCATATAATCCCATTTTCATTTTGAGCACAAAAACAGCAGCAACACTAATGATTATAATCGTGCCTGCAATTTGTGTCATAAGCATCCAGCGTACATCACCGGTACCGCGGATCGCATTTCCGATAATAACATTGATTGACTTTGGAAAACACAAAATAACCACAAGCGGCATCAATGCTGTCAGGCGACTTACAGCATCGCTGTTATTGGTAAAAATACCTACAATACCCTGTGGTAGCAACGTATATACCGATGCAACAATAACACACAAAAGCAGACCATATAGTGCACAGACATTCCCGATTTTAGACACCTGATAATGCATTTGCGCACCAACCCTCTGCCCTACCAGTGTCATTGCTGCAGTCCCGACACCTATATACAGATTGAATGATAACGACACGATTGTATTAAGAATTCCATATAAACCGGCACTTATCTGATCACCGACATTAAGCATACGGATTAGTATGACCTGGGCACCCGAAAATAACACGAATTCCATTCCTGCCTGTGCGCCAAAAATAAATACTTTTTTGTAAATACCGCGTTCCGGTTTAAGAATCCCGTTAATTGTCATGGGAAGAATTCCGTTGTGTAAGGCTGATCTGAACAGGAGCAAAGCGCAGATCGTAGAACTGATCACCGATGCAATTGCAGCACCGGCCAATCCTAACTTTGGAAATCCAAAATTGCCGAAGATAAGGCAATAATCGAGAATAATATTAAGGATTGCGCGCAAAATCGTATTTGTCATGATCGGACTTGTTTTACCGATGCCCTGGAAAATCGCTCCTGCCGCAATATTCAGCCCGCCGGTCAGAAATATTAGTGAAAAGATCTGAATATATGAGGTACCTTTTTCAAGTATCTCTCCTGAAACACCCATAAGCTGAAGTACATTCCTGCCGCAGAATATCCAGAAAATGCAATACCCAAATGAAAACAACTGTGAGTAGAAAACTGAACTTTCTGCAATTTTAGCAGCATGAGCTTTGTCATTTGCTCCGATTGAATGGGCAATCAGTACTGTTGTTCCCTGAGAAAGTGCGATTAATACTGTAAATAGCATAAAAAATGGAAACATCGCATTATTCATTGCACTTAACGTGGTAACATCATAATGGCCTAAAAATGCACTATTAATGAATGTCATCATATAAAATGCCATATTTTGCAGAATAACAGGAACCCCAATAATAAAAATCTGACGAGTCAACGTTGAAAATGAAGCATTCGGTCTAATAGAACCCATAAAATCCCCTAATCCCCCTGAAAACGACCCTCTTTTGCGTATCTGACATATAGAACACCAGCTGTCTATGTGTAATTTGTCGCAACAAAAATACAATTTTTTGTGATTGGTACTTTGTCTTTTTACAATTATTCTCTTTCACAGATTAATCTCATCTTATGAGAGTTAAATTTACAATTGTTATTCGTTATACCGTTTTTTATCAGTAGTTGCCGGAAACTTCTATTCAGTAGAAGCATAATGTGGCTTTGATCAATGATTTAAATAAATTTTGTCTTGAACCTTTTTATAGTCATAGTATAATTGGGAAGTAAAAGAAATAATAGAATAAAGCGGCTGGTAATTCAATGAAAGATATCGTGCAAAAGTTTACCGGAAATTTAGAGGAAACTTCTGATACTAAAATGCTTCAGATTTCTGATATTCTCAACAATCTCGAACATGGTCTGTTCACCATTAATCTTGATGGAACTGTCAATAGTGAATATAGTGCGATAACAAAACAAATTTTGAAAATTAATGACATTGAGTCATCAAACATTGCAGACATTCTTCGCATGGATGCCCGGCAGAACAAAGCTTTTGGTTTGTGGCTAGATCTGGTAAAAACGATGTATTCTCAGATGCGCTGGCAGAAGCTGTCAAAGCTTGCCCCGATTCAGGAAATTGAATTTACCGACGACCATGGAGATATTAATAACAGTTCCTTTATATCATTGTCATATCAGTGTATTTATAGTAGTGACGGACGATTGTCAAAAATTATGATTCTTGCCATGGACATAACTGAAACCCGTCTTAAAGATTACTATTTGGCAGCGGAACGTCAACGTCATGAAAATGATATCAGAGCAATTCTGAATATTGCAAATGCAACTGCGGATGAAATCCGTAAATTCATTGAGGATACCGCTGTCCATCTTAACGAACTTATATCTCAGATACTGCTGCATCTGGAAAACGTTACCAAACAGAGAGAGATATACCCTAACGGTGAGGACTATATTATTGGTAATGAAGTAATTGACACTCTCCATCGTACTATATACACGATAAAAAGTAACTGTAGTTCCTATGGATTTGATTTTTTTGCAACACTTGCACATCAGGCAGAAGACCAGCTCGAAAATCTTCGTCTGCCGCTTACCTCAAGACGTCAGGAAGACCTTCAGACGATTAAAATGCATTTTGACAAAATGACTATTGCCCTTGATGAAATCCGTCAGAAAGTCAAATTGATTTATGGAGAATACGATGAAAACACTGTCCGGATTCCTGAATACAATGTTACTACAATTATCAACAAATGCAATCCATTATCAAATAAATCACACAGCACAGATATACAGGAACTTATTGATGAGTGTAAAAAATTAGCATGGAAACCACTTGGTGTACTGCTTCGTAAACATCAGAAATCAGCTCTTAAAACCGCAAGAAAACTTCACAAGGATGTTGAGATAATCATTAAAAACGCCAAACAATTCTTTAATCCGATTGTCATAACGCGACTTGATGAAATTCTGCTGCATCTTATTCAAAACGCCGTTTACCATGGCATAGAAAGCCCGGAGATTCGTGATGAACTCGGTAAGAGTTGTGGTAAAATATACATCGAGATTGACATTATTGATGAGTTTTGTTTCCTGGTGGTTTCCGATGATGGCAGAGGGATTGATGTTGAACTTCTTTTGACAAATGCAGTTAACAAAAAAGTTATTACTCCTGAAGAAGCAGTTAAAATGTCAAACGATGAAAAAATAGCATTACTTTTCAAGAGCCATTTGAGTACATCAGAATTAGTGAACGAGGTCTCCGGCAAAGGTATGGGGATGGATATTATCAAGCATCGTATTGAAGCGCTTGGTGGAACCATTACAACAAATTCGATTTTTGGTCAGGGAACGACATTTTGTATAAAGGTACCGTTAGATTCTCTTATGTAAAAATCAAACAAAGAATCAATGTATCGTATTCCTTCCACACTTCAAGTCCTTACCACGACCAGTTTTTGTTATGTTTTTTTCCAATTAGGGCTCTAAAGGATCTATTTCCCATACTGCATATAATGTCACACCCTCAGAACCCATCGTGTAACTTTCGCGATCCTTGAATTCAACATCTTCATCAGGTGTTGTCGACCAGCCTAAAAACGTATATCCTGAATTTATAAATTCATTCTTATATAGTGGTTCTGACAATCCCTGAATTATGGACTGTTCAGCCATTTCACCATCGGCAGAAGCATCGTTTTTATCGAACGTAATTGTGTAAGATGGATTCTGAGCCCATATGGCATAGAGTGTTACATTTGATGTTATTGTTAATTTAGAATCGACATTGTATGTATCTCCAATTCCATTTTCATCAGTATTCCATTCTACGAATTCATATCCAGCCCGAAGTAACGATCCAGCTCCGAGCACCGTCGCACTCTGCCCGGATGTATACACTCCATTGTCAACAGGTGGATTACCAGATGTACTTCCATTTCCTTTGTAAATTACAGTAAGTGAAGGAGCAACATTCCACTTTGCAAACAGTGTTAAATTAGCTGTCATTGTTACACTTGCTCCTTCGTCATAAGCAGTGCCATCACCTTCTGCAGAGGTATTCCACCCTGCAAAGGTATACCCGAATCGTTCAAGTGTTCCGGCTGCAGATAGTGTTACAGATTCACCCTGAATATGTGTTGTTGACAACGGAGCATCACCGTTTGAATTACCGTTTCCATTGTAACTCAATGTACATAATGGGAGGGCAGTCCAGATTGCATAAAGTGTCTCATCAGATGAACCCATTGTGTAATTCGCACCGTTTGCATAGGCTATAGCCCCATCTTCAGTTGTTGCCCAACCCGAAAAGCTATATCCCGGATTGGTATAAGCATTCATTGACAAGGCTGCTGAAACACCTTCGACAATTGACTGCGCTGTCATTGTTCCTTCTGCAGTCGAACTGTTTTTATCAAAGGTTACTTCATGCGATGCATTAGGTGTCCAGACTGCATAAAGTGTGTCATCAGATATTCCCATTGCGTAATCGTCACCGTCTGTGTATTCGACTTTACCGTCAGCACTCGTTGCCCAGCCGGAGAAGCTGTATCCGGTATACTTATACGCATTCAACGTTAATGCTGCTGACGTCCCGGACTCAATCGATTGGGGAATCATATCACCTGTTGCAGTAGCACTATTTTTATCAAACGTAATGGTAAACGATTCAATTGGTACCCATTGTGCCCACAAAGTCATATCAGACATGACTAGTATAGTTTCGCCTGGAGCAACGTATTCCCCTTTCCCGCTTTCAGCAGTATTCCACCTTGTAAACTTATAGCCTGTACGGACAAGCGTTCCGGGAGATGCGGCTGTTACTGATGTATTATAAGTATGTGTTGATGCTAACGGCACTATTCCATCAGTACTGCCATTTCCATCGTAACTTATTGTATAACTTTCAATTGCCCACCGGGCAAACACTGTATCGTTAGCGGTAACATCAGTTGCTGCTGTAAACTCAGTGCCACCACTTGCTTCAGTATACCATCCTTTAAATGTATGCCCGGCCCTTAAGGGTTCTTTTGGCAAACTTTTAAGTTTTGTGCTTGGATAGTAAATTGAAACACTTTCGGGATCCGGAGGAGTATTCGCTTCCTGACCATCAAAAAAAACAGTTGCACGCCATGTTGCATACAACACAACCGAATCTTTTCCGACATCAATTTCATCATTTGCAGCATAGAATTTTCCAGTTCCATCTTTTGCAGTGTTCCAGTTTGCAAATGTATAGCCGGTTTTCACTAAATTGGAATTTGATTTTACTTTCGCAACAGCACCGTTAAGGTATTTTCCGGTATCTGATGGCACAGTCCCTGATGTACTGCCGTTGCCGTTATAAATAACTTTAGTATATGGCAGCCAATTCGCAAATACAGTCATATTGCCCGACACTCTTGTTGTAGCAGTAAAAGACGAACCGTTTCCGTTTTTGGATGTATACCATCCGTTAAAGATATGCCCTGTCTTTGCAGGAGCTGACGGGAGCGTTTTTAAACAGGTATCCGGATAAGCCACCGCCATGGAATCCGGAGAAACCCGCGTTGTAGCACTCTGATCATCAAAAACAACAAAGTACGTAACCGGTTTCCAGACTGCAAACAAATTTATTACCGATGCACCCATTGTGAGTGTATTTCCCTGCTTATAGATAGTACCTGTCCCTGAGTTATTTGTCGCCCAACCAACAAATGTATACCCGGTTCGTACCAGACCACCGATATTTCCGAAAATCGAAACAGATTGACCCTGTCTATAGTTGGTGTAATCTGTTGGAGCATAGCCGTATGACGCCCCATTAGCATTATAATATACTCTGTACGTAGGATTCTGTGTCCACTTTGCATATAGCGTTACATTTGCATTCCCCATTGGAAATGACATACCACCAATGAAAAAAGCTCCATTACCATCAGCAGTGGTACTCCATCCGACAAAATTATATGAATCCCTGACAAGATTACCGGTATTTCCTTTTACTACGACAATATCCCCTTGCCTATATCGTGTTCCATCTGATGGCACAGTCCCGCTGCTTTCGCCATTCTTATCATAGGTAACAGTATACGTAATAACAATATTCCAGTCTGCATACAGAATTATATTCTCATCGGGCATAGTCATGATACCACCGGCCGGGTACGCATCACCATTTCCATCCGGACTGGTATTCCACCCCTTGAATGTATAACCATTTCGTACAAGGTTCCCGCTGTTGGACATCAATGTTACTGTAGCACCATCCTCGTAGGTATTGCCATCTGATGGAGCATTGCCCCAGGTTGCGTTATTTGGATTATATGTAACAGTATAT
>JAAZBG010000264.1 GCA_012513915.1 Fibrobacter sp. | reverse complement strand
TAACCAGTCTGTCAATATACATGCCTTTTCAACGTATTCCCGGATAAGCTTTGAGCATTGTCAACGAATAAGAACATCCTGATCCTTGACAATGTTCAATCATTAATTAAATGGCACGTTCCTGAAAGCTGCTAAACATTTTCCATTCTTTACCCAACACACGTTTCTGCCCGGTGACCACCACAGTTCCACGCAACGCGATATCGACACTCGATTGACCGATCTGTACTTCAAATGCACCTGGTTCAATAATACGAACATCCTCAGTACCGGTAAAACCAAGCATGTCAACAGGAACACAAAATGTCAATTTTTTTGATTGACCAGCCTCTAATGCGACACGGCCAAAAGCTTTTAGTTCCTTTACAGGACGAACAACCGAAGCAAGAACATCCCGAACGTAGAGCTGTGGCACTGCGATCCCGTTACGTAAACCTGTATTTGTTACCTTACAGGAGACTTTTATTTCACCCGAATTAATATCGATTGTTTCTTTTTCAAAGACAAGCCCGGAAAGAGTAAACGTTGTATAGCTGAGCCCATAACCGAAGGGGTAATGACTGCCAAAATGAAAAGCAATCGGGGTTCCTGAGCTCTTAAACTTATGATTATAATAGCAGGGAACAGCACCAACATTTTTAGGTACTGAAACAGTCAGGCGCCCCGACGGTTCAACTGCTCCGCTAAGAACATCAGCAAGGGCATTGCCCCCCTCCTGCCCACCGGAAAATGCCCATACAAAAGCAGCCACTTTTGATTCAAGTCCCTGCAGATTATATGGACGACCGCTTATCATCACAACAATCACCGGTTTTCCTGTAGCAACTACAGCTTCCAGCAGCTGCTGCTGTACACCCGGCAGGTTAAGACTGTCGGTATCAGAACCTTCACCGATAGTTCCGGTTTGAAATAAACCGGCCAGATCACCAACGCAGACAATTGCGACATCAGCGTTTTTTGCGCATTCTACCGCAGCAGGAATAGTATCCATTTTCATTGATACCGGAGATACTCTATCCATGCTTATTACGTTATCATGCTTGACATCACCAGGAAAGACCGGTGCACCATACTTACGTTCATCAAGAATTTGTACACCCTGTTCATAGAGAACCTGCTCCTGGCCAAACACTCGTCGAAGTCCGGCAAGTGGTGTGATAATATCAGATTCACGTTCGGTAACTTTATTAATAATCAAATGAACCGGGAAACTGTAACCGCACAGCAAAGCCATTGGATCATCTGCCACCGGACCAATAACAGCAAGTTTTTTATCCTTTGTTGGAATCAAAGGCAAAATACCATTATTTTCCATGACTACTATCGACTGTCGTGATACTTCCCTTGCAACCCCGATTGCCTGTGATGAACGTACATTGATTGCGTTTTCATTTACATAAGGGTGTTCAAAAAGCCCTACCCTGAATTTTTCAGTAAGAATACGTGAAACAATTTCATCGATTTTTTCTACGGAGAGTAAGCCACGCTTAATTGCTTCATTGATCTCTGTTGCACAGTCATCACCGGGAAGTTCAATATCAAGCCCCGCATTGAACGCTAACGCAGCAGCTTCTGCACGGTCTGCTGCAACATTATGGTGCTGATAAAGAAGACTGACACCAATATAATCGGCAACAATTATTCCGTCAAATCCCCACTCCTCCCGCAACACCTTTGTCAGCAGTTTGTGGGATGAATGACAGGGCTCGTTATCGATATCATGATATGCCGGCATTACAGAACCCACATTCGCAGCTTTGACCGCCATCTCAAATGGTAAGAGGAATGTATCATATAGTTCCTTCCATCCAAGATTGACTGGTGCATGATTACGTGCACCTTCTCCTAACGAATGACCGGCATAATGTTTAAGTGTCGCAAGGAAATCCCTTTTATCGCCTTGTAAACCCTGAACGTAGCGTGTTGCCAAAACGCCAATCAAATAAGGATCTTCACCAAACGTTTCTTCAGTACGCCCCCATCGCACATCGCGCGAGACATCGAGGACTGGTGCCAACCCCTGACGACACCCGACACTACGAGCTTCATTTCCAATAATTTCCGCAACCTGCTTAATCAGTTCAGGATTCCAGGTAGCTCCGTACGCCAGTGCCGACGGAAACAATGTACCACCTTTGACCATCAATCCTACAAGACACTCTTCATGCGACATTACGGGAATGCCTAATCTCGTTTCTTCAATCATGAATTTTTGAAGACGATTGAGTGCTTTAACACCTTTTATTGAATCAATACTATGGCTTCCAAGAGGCCTCGTGATCTGACCAAGACCATTTTCAAGCATTCTTTTTAACGTAGCAGGATCACTTCCTCCGGTGAAAGCGTCCGTTCGTGGAGAATGTTTCCCATCTTCAGAAAGAATCAACCAGAATGCATGCATCTGTGCGATTTTTTCATCAAGTGTCATTCTGGAAAGAAGATCTGCAACCCGCGATGAAACTGGAAGTGATGCATCTTTATATGCGAATGCCATTCGTATTCTCCGATCGTTTTGAGTAATCTGTATGTTACATAAACTGTATAAAAAATATAAGCATTTTGTTAATTATCCAACTGGTCATCAAACAATGCAACATTTTCTTGTTTAAAAAGGTAACGTTTTTATTTTTTTCCAGAGGGACAGCATATTGTTGGATTAACGAAGAGAGAATAAATAAATATGCCAGGGACACACACTGCTTTTAGTTACTAAAACGTTAAAAGCATAGTATATCCCTGGCATCAGAATAATCGTACGTACCAGATCAACTATCAGAGAGAAATATTTTCCCCTGAATCCTTGTCGAATATGTGGCATCTTTCCATGTCAAAGCAGAATGTGTATTTTTTACCGATTTCTATTGATCCTCTTGATCCAATTCTTGCAACACATTCTTTTCCAGTAAGCGGAAAGTATACTAACCGTTCATGCCCTAAATCTTCCATCACATTAACTTCCAATTGAATTTTATTAATCACCTGACATTCCTGATCAACCACATGATTAATCATTTCAGGTCTTAAACAGCATAATACAGATTTTCCCACATATTTTTTAACTTTATCAGCTTTTTCTTTTGGAAGCTCAAACTGGGAGTTCTCAATTTTCACCAGGACTTTATCATTATCCTGTACTAACTGAGCATCAACAACATTAGCCTGTGGTGATCCTATGAACTTCGCTACAAATGTATTCTTTGGTTTATTATACAGGTTATGTGGTGTATCAACCTGTTGAATCACACCTTTATTCATAACACAGATACGGTCACCCATGGTCATTGCCTCAACCTGATCATGTGTAACATACACTACCGTTGTTTTCAGTTTTAACTGTAACTGTCTTAACTGAACGCGCATTTTTTCGCGCAATGTCGCATCAAGGTTTGAAAGTGGTTCATCAAATAGAAAAACTTCCGGTTTTCTTACAACAGCTCGTCCTACAGCAACACGCTGACGCTCACCACCGGACAAGTGTTTTGGTTTCTTTTGTAACTTATCGGTTAAAACAAGCATTTCGGCGGCTTCCATAACACGTTTGTCAATTTCGCCTTTTGGCACTTTTTGTGACCGTAATCCAAAAGCGATATTATCATAAACAGTCATATGGGGATAGAGCGCATAGTTCTGAAATACCATAGCAATGTTTCTATCTTTTGGAGTAACACTGTTAACCACACGGTTTCCAATATACAATTTACCGGAGGTTATTTCTTCCAACCCTGCGATCATACGTAACGTTGTAGATTTACCGCAGCCTGATGGACCGACAAATACCATTAATTCGCCATCATTGACTTGCAGGTTAACATCTTTAACTGTTAATATTTTTCCGGTATAGGCTTTGCATACATTTTCTAACTTTAATTGAGCCATATATATTCCCTGTTTGTTATTAAATTTATTATTTACGTTTAATGTATAACTATAAGCATCGTTTGTATTTTAATCGTTATTTATCTATACTTCCACCAGCAATACCTTTGATAATAACTTTTGAAAATAATACGAATACTACAAGGATTGGTATAATAGAAATGGCAATTCCTAAATAAATAGCACCAAAATCTCTGAAATAAACAGTGGAGTTCAACTGATTAATTATCATACTAATAGTATATTTTTCCGGCGTTGAGATAATAGTTAACGGTAGTATATAGTTATTCCAGTTGAATACAAATGAAAAAATACCAATACTTGCCATACCAGGAAGCATCATAGGAAGAGCGATGCGATGAAATATCCTTAGTTCACTTGCACCATCAACACGCGCGGCTTGAATCAGTGCTAATGGAATTACTGATTGCGTATATTGTTTCAGGAAGAAAACACCGGCTGCATTTGCAGCTCCTGCAAAAATAAGTGCAGAAAGTGTATCAAGAATATTCAGTTTTATACACAGATCAAAATATCCAATCAATCCAAGAGCCTGAGGAAGCATTAGCGAAGCAAGTATAATACCAAATAATAGCTTTTTGAACCGATACTCATAGAATACAATGGAAAAAGCGGTTAAGCCTGCAACATAGGAGCTGACTATCATAATTGCAGTGCAGACAACAGCTGTATTTCTCAACCCTGTAAACATATTCAATTGCGACGTAATCGATTTGAAATTTTGGACAAGATACGAGCCAGGAATAAATGACACCCCCGCATTAATATCTGCAGCAGAACGTGTTCCATTAACAATCATAAGATAGAACGGAACAATACAGATAAGGAGAACGCCTACTAAAAATGCATAAATCGCCAGTTTTATTAGTGAGTGTTTCATTTTTCATCTCCAAGCAGACGTTGACTTACTTTCAAGTAGAATACTGAAATAATTGAAATTATAGCAAACATAACAAATGAAACAGCAGCAGCATATCCCATCCTGTTATAGACAAAGCCTGAGTTATACATGAATGCCTGCATTGTTATAATAGCTTGTTGCGGTTCACCCTTACCTTGAAGAGCAGGTCCGGTAGACATCACGAATGGAATATCAAAAAGCTGAAGTCCTCCGATGAGTGACGTTACAACTACGAAAGTCAAAATAGGGAAAATTAGTGGTAATGTAATTTTGAAAAAGACTCTCGGCTGGCTTGCACCATCAATCTCTGCAGCTTCGAAGTAAGATTGTGGGATTCCGATAATTGCGGCCATGATCAATATCATATTATGGCCAAACCACATCCAGGTCTGTATTGAGGAGATTACAAGTTGAGCGTTTCTTGGTTTACCAAGCCAGTAGATATATTTGGATTTATCATCACCGAACAGAAACTGGTTTAAAGCTCCTGTCTGCCAATCAAGAAAAACTGTGAACAAAACAGCCATTGAAGCCGCAGTAACGAGGTTCGGGAAATAGAAAACAGCCCGAAAAAGTCCGGCATATTTAACCTTATACCGAATATTTGTAAGAAGCACTGCACAAAGAAAAGCCAAGCTTATCTGAAGCAGGAAATTTGGCAACCAGATTGCCCAGGTATTACCAAAAGCCTTCCAAAAGAATGGATCTTTTAAAAGATTAATATAATTTTCTATACCGATAAACTGTGGATCCTGATAACCATCGAAACTTGTAAAGCTCAGATAAAGAGTTTGGATTATTGGATATAAGTTAAAGGTCAGAAAAAAGAGAAAAAATGGTAATATGAAGATGAAACCAATCATATTAATTTTCTTATACATCAAATCTCCCAACGTAATTAGTAGGTTTTGCAGAATCCATCGTATTCACTTTTTGTTTATCTTACCGCTTAACTCAAAGTAGTTGCGTTGTAGTAACTACAACGCAACTGCCTTTGGATTAATAAAAATTAAATAATAACTAATTTGTAAAGATTAGAAAAGTTGAGGATATGCACCTTTAACTTCTGCTTTAAATCCCTCAATAGCTTCATCTTTGGTTTTTGTACCAGAGATGTAATTGTTGATTGCATTCATAAAGAAACCACGAATCTTCTGTTCATACATACAGACAATGTCAGCATTTACAGCAGGAGCCTGTGTTGCAAAGAATTCGTAGTGGTTCTGGCCACCAAGGAATGGCTCTGAGAATTCACCTTTGATTTCATTGAAAACAGTCTGGTTTCCAACAAAGTCACCAGTTGTTTTTGCCCACCACTTGAGAGTTTCCTGATCAAGAGTCATCATTTTGACAAGCTTCCATGCGAGATCTTTGTTCTTTGACTTGCTATAAATACCTAACCATGTACCACCCCAGAAATATGGATTTGGACCAGATGTCAAACCATAATCACCAGCAGCATCAGGTGCATTTGTCTTAAGAACATAGTGAAGTCCCCATGTTGGAAGAACATAACCGAAAACTTTACCATCCTTTTTCATGTTTTCAGTCCATGGAGCTGACCATCTGTTGAGGTCTGCTGTAAGCTTTTCATCACGAAGAGTTTTTGCAATGTCAAAATAGGTAAGAAGTTTTGGATCAATTACTAATTTTCCTTTAGCATCCATGAAGCTCTTATCTTTGTTACCGAAAGGAAATTCCTGATAATCTTCGATACCAGCAATCATTTTTACTTCACCATTGCTTTCTTTAACAATCTTTCTTGCTGTTTCAATGAATTTTTCAGGTGAATTAATCATTTCTCCAACTGCTTTAGGATCATCTGTTCCTAAATACTGTTTTGCCATGCTTCTTCTGTAGAAAAAACCACCGGGAGTTGTCTGCCATGAAAGTGCACGAAGAACACCTTTTGAATCTGTTCCCATTTTTACCTGGTATGGAACGAGATCTTTAACATCAGCTTTGTATGGAGCCTTACTAAGATCATCCCAGAAACCAGTTTCAACAATTTCTTTTACAAGTGACTGTTCACCAAGGAACACATCAGGAGCATTCTTATTTGCGCGCAAAACAGGTCTCAGTTTATCCAGATACTGTTCATTTGGAACTGTAGTGATTACAACCTTAACCCCTGGGTTCTGCTGCTCAAAGCGTGCAATCGCACCATTTGTTTCAAGCTCGTTAGTGAACGTCCACAAATTCAGTGTCGTTTCCTTTGGAGCCGCAAAAGCAGATAAAGAAAGGCATAGAGCTACACCGGTACAAAATGAAAGTCTTTTCATTGTACTTCTCCTTACACTTAAGTGATTAAATTGTTAAAACAACCTTTTTCTCTCGAGTGACAAAACTGCCAAACAGTTTTAATACTCTTAATTGTAAAACTAAATATTGGTACAATCGACTGCAACTTAATTTATAAAAAAAAACTAAAAAATTACACAATTTTTATTAACTATTAAACGTAAATTGTACCAAAACAAGCTAAAAATCGAAAACCCAAATTAAAAGTACATCAACGTTATAACAAAAAAAAATCGCTTGAAAATTACAGTCACCCGCTTATAACTTCATTTGAATACTGTAACATATATTCTGATTTGACATAACCCCCTTTCTCCTGATTTAATTGTGTTTCTGGTATAGAGACGTACCAGTAGAAAAAAAACGCTTACCTGATTCAAATAAATAATCGTTTGCCTCTGATTTTAACTGAAGCTGATGGTGGGGGGGAAAAATTGTAATAAGGATTTGGCTTTAATACGGATAATTATAAAATATGGGTATTCACTATACTGGTGTGAGAAAACTCAGCTATTCGCATATCGCCTCACCCCCTCGGTCCCCCTCTCCATTAGTAAATGGAGAGGGGGAAGAAGAATAAATCGCAGTATCTTGCTCCCTTTCTCCACGAGTGGAGAGAGGGCTGGGGAGAGAGGCGACGGAGTAATCAGTGGTGTTTGAGTTATTTGTTTCAAAAATGATGTTTACACCAACCAAGTGCATATCCCTATTTTATAAAACATCAATGCAATTTAAAATAGCACTACAATCTCATAATTGTAGTGCTATTCTTAAACGTTCAACATTTGTAAATACAAACAGTTAACTGATAATAACCGTTTATTGATCTGCATTATTTCACTACTTCACCATGTCGTACATCATCGACCACTGCTGAGCCGATCCGTCAAATACCCTGACGTTTTTGTAGCCGAGAAGCTTTGCGAGTGTAAACCATACGGTGCTCATATAACCGCCCACACCGCAATAAACAATAATTTCCTGTTTCTTGCCATCACCGACAACTGAACCTGCAATCATCTCAAGCTCATAAAGCGACTTCATTGTTCCGTCAGTAACATTCCATAATGATGCAGCAGGAAGCGATACGGCAGTCGGAATGTGTCCAGCCTTCACTGCCCACGGTTCAGTAATCTCACCATCATATACGGCTTTATCCCGTGCATCAACAAGAACAACGTTTCCTATCTTATTTTTAACATAGTTTATATCAACAAACATGGTGCCCGATCCACTGTATCCAAAATCTACTGCGGTGACAGCAGGTACCTGAGTTGATACAGGTTTTCCTTCTGCAGCCCACTTTTCAAAGGCACCATTAAGGACCGCAACTTTTTCTACGCCGGCATAAGCAAGAGTCAGGGCAACACGTCCCGGAGAGCCAAGTGCATATGGATTCACAGTAGGAAGACCGGTTACAAGAACAACGTTACTTTTGCGTGAGATTCCATATCCACCCAGAGCGGTGGTAAGAGCAGATATTTCGGGTACTTCAACCCATAAACCACCGGGGCTAAAATCTGATGTAGCCCATACAGAGATAACGTCAAAAGGCATACTGATTGAGCCGGGTATATGACCGGCAGCATATTCATCAGCACTTCTGACATCAATAATAGTGTACTGACTTTTATTCAGGTTTGAATAAAGCCAATCGGTTGAAACCAGATCTGAACCAGTACCAACCGCTGCACTCTGCTCGTAGCTAACAGGACTTGACTGTTGGGAACACCCCAACCCTGCAACAGCAATTGCGGCTGAAACAAAAAACAGTAGCGCGTTCTTCTTGTTCATTGTACATCTCCTTCTTGTTGGTAAGCTGATGAATTACATGCACAAAATGCACTGCGTTCAAAGGAAGTATTTTTCATCTGTCAGTTTAATATAGCAGTCTGCACAGCTTCGGTACAATCATTCTGAAAAAAAAATAGTGAAACGTACAACAGCAGAAATGGCCCGTAATATAATAAAAATGTTTAAGAAAAGTAAAAAAAAAGTGTAGAATTTACAAATAATTGTTGTAAAAAAACAATTCTACGGTATAATCTGACTCATGCCTGATACTTTTTTTTGTGATTTAGAAAAAATTACTACAAAAAAAATTAAAGGTCATAAGCAAATCTGCCGATAGTATAAAAGGGCAGCGGGCAGCAAAAAAAAAGGGGGTAGCTTCACCAGGGAGCTGCCAAAGACAGGCTTTGAGATATTAAGCGTTTAAGCTATTTGTTTAACAATTAAGGTTTCTATTGTTGCAATATTAACAAGGAGGTCCTTATCGTGCACAAAATCAGTACAGCGTAAAACAATAACACTGTTTTATTTGAAAGTAAAATTTTTTTAATCATTAATGTACAATGTAGTAACCATTATTCAAAGGACTCAAAAATGAGCATTCTTAAGAAAATTTCCCTCGCAGTGGCAACAGTCGCAGTTTTGTCAACATCATCGTTTGCAGCTAACGTTATTGTTGGTGGTAACGTTCCACTTATTAACAGTATTACAGGTTTAGGAGTTCTTACTCTGGATCTATCTTCAGCTGGAAATGCCGTTAACATAGCAAAATTTATTGTGAATTGTAACGCTCCGACGATGGATGTTACATGGGCATTGACAAATGAAGGGGAATTTTTAAAAGAAGGAGCTGCTGCTACGACTGGTGTTGAATTTACCGCTGTACTCGAAGCGGGTGGTGTTGCTGAGGGATTAGGTGATCCTCTTGGAGGAGGAGATCTTACTCCAAATGCAACTGCTGTAAATGTTGATGGTGCGAATACCACATGGAATTACAATCAAACATCAGCAACTGAGAACTTTGTAATATCAATGAATGCAACCTGGACAGAGCCCGCAGGCCTTTTGGCAGGTTTATATACTGAAACGATAACATTCACAATAGCTGCTTCTGGAGTATAATTATATTTTTACATTTATTTAGGGGCATAAATTGCCCCTAAATCTGACGCCACAAATTCATTCCGACTTACTACTTCAAAAAACCACCATCTGAAAATCAGTTACATTTTTTCCGATAACTACCAGCCTGATAATTATAAAGTAATCCTTGAATTACAGCATATGTATTTATATAATTACATATAATTTCCAAGCACTTAGAATTGCAAGTCAATCTATTTGTGTGGAAGTTGACTTAATGGTAAAAAGATATCCTTTTTACCATTTGATCTTTTTGACCATATATTATTTAAAATCTCATGGGAATTAAGGTAATGAAGATACACAAGCTGTTGATTTTTCTAACATTCATGTTTTTTTCAGTAGCATCCCAGGTGATACCGCCCGATGAGACGCTTATTACCACTGTTCAGCCTCAGGGAGTGATCGGTCTGAATTTCAGCGAGCCGGGAAACTCAGAACAGATTGCCTATTTTATTATCAACAGCAATGATTCAAGTGGCTTTATACTGAAACTGGAACTTGCCAACAGAGGTAATTTTAAAAACGGAACATCCTTAATACCAATGACATCGCTTGTTCTCAACAAATCAAGCGGTGTAATCGGTACAGGTTTATCCGAACCCAATAATCTGGATGTCCTGGCTGCTGTTAGCAGTGGAGGAGAATTCTCGTGGACTCCAGGTAGTACAGCAACAACTGTTACATCAAATTACATGGTGGAACTGAAAGCAAGCTGGGCTGATCCATCCGGAAAACTTGCCGGCTTTTACTTTGAAACAGTAAAGGTGACTATCTCTGCGGGGGGACCATAACGATTATCTTTTCAGAAAAAATATACCTAACACTTATTCGGGAGAAAAAATGAGCACTCAAAAAAAAGATTTAATAAAAACGTGTCTATTTATTGCATCATTTGGTTTATCTGCCACTGTCTTTGGAGGATATTCCCTTAATCCGCTGGTAACTATACTTGACATTTCAAAGAAACAGACAAGTGCGGAGGTCGTTGTCAAATTTGAAGGAGAGGTCAAGACTCCGGTTGCAGTTGAATTAAAGGTGATGGGCCGGGAAGTCAGTCTCGATGGTAAGAAAGTTTTATTTCTCGAAGACAAATCTGCAGAACATTTTATTGTCTATCCTGCTCAGATTGTCCTGATGCCTGGTGATATTCAGCGTGTACAGATAAAATGGGTTGGTGATTCAATACCTTCCAAGGAAATGTCCTATGGCCTTATTGCAGGTGAAACTCCCATGAAAATAGGAGATGAAGAAGACAAAAGGGGAAAAGTCGAAGCACGGCTTTTAATTCGCACCAGATACGAAGCAGCAATTATACTCAGACCCGCTAATGTCAAACCGAATGTTACCGTAGAATCAACGGCATCAAAAACAGACAGTCTTGGCAAACCACGTTTGCTATTGACACTTCACAATAAAGGCACAGGACTTCAAAAGCTTGCAGGCATGAAATTAAGAATTGCTCCAATAAGTAAAGAGGGAAAAACGATGTCGACTAAAAGTATAACCTATTCCCCGCAGCTTTCAAAAGAGCAAACCAATCATAGTATATTCCCAGGATTTTATCGCGCAATAGATCTGCCGTGGCCTTCCGGAATTCCAGTGGGCCCGGTGAATGCGGTAGTTGACTTTAGCAAATAATTAAATAATGGCATTTATTTTTTTTGTTTTGTAAACAGAGAGAATTACTGCATAAAATATGTTTCTTCATGTAGTGATAAAGAATAAAACCAGAACTGATTGATGAAAAAAAGTCACTTTTCATATCATTTATCTATAAGGTTTCATTACCTTATTTTGTCAATTATTACATTGTCAACTTTATGTACAGCAGCGGCAGCGGCATCTGATATTCTGAACATTGATACGCTTGTGCATGTTGCACAAACAGAGGTGTCCCTGAGTCCGCTCTCCCCGGAGCTTATAGACAGCAAAAATATTCTGGAAAAAACCAATTCATCAAAAACCCGTGAGCAGCTCTATCGGGAAATATTTGGTATTCCTCCACCGAAACCTCCCCGCCAACTCGAGGCATCACTTACGGTAAACGAAAAAGTGAACGGCATAATTGAAGTGATTTTTTCTGAAGACCGTACCGATTTTTCGATACCTGCGGCACCGGTCATAAGTATGATTGCCGAGATGATTTCCCCGGAATTACTTACATTGGTAAAAAGTAAAATCAACAGTTCAGGACTGTTGACAAAAAACAATCTTGACAATATCAGACTTGAGACCATATTTGAATCTCAGGACTACGTTGTTCATATTAAAATTCCAGCGGATTTGCTCAGTAAACAGGTGCATGATTTAAAAGGATATCGTGCTGACCCATATATGACAGAACATATTAAGCCGAATGCAGTATCAGCATATCTGAATGCACATATCAATGAAAAATTACGATACTTCCAAAGTGCTTCAAATGATACGTTGAATATGTATTACAAGATATCAAAAAGATTAAACATTGACATACGCCAGCCTTTGACTGCTAAAATCGACGGAGCGGTTAATATAAAAGGTGTAGTGCTGGAGGGGGGCGGCACCTATAACGAGATGTATAATAATGCTGTTCAAAAAAATAGTATCAGACTTGTTTATGATCTGCCAAAACATTTTTTACGACTTTCAGCCGGAGATGTTACCTATAAAACGACAGGATATCTATCGTATGTACCAACAGGCGGCATTGGAATTTCCAAAGACTACACACTTCAACCGCACATAAACAGTTATCCTGTCAGCGACAGGGAGTTTTTCCTTACCGAGCAATCTGAAGTTTATGTATGGGTTAATGACATTCTCGTTAAAAGTCTGCTGCTTGAGCCCGGCACCCATGATATTCGCGGTTTTCCTTTTGCAACAGGAAGCAACAATGTACGAATTGAAACCAGGGATTTTTCTGGCCGGATCGAAACCCTGGAGTTCTCATTTATTCACGAACCGGTACTGCTTGCTAAAGGGAAATCACACTATTTCTTCAATATTGGGTTGCCATCAAGAATATACAAAAATGAATATGTTTACAAAGCAGATGATCCTTATTTAGTGGCGACGTATAAAAGAGGATTGACTGACAATTTTTCCTTTGAGGTATATGGTCAAAGCTTTCTTGACAGAGGAATGGTGGGTACCAATGGAATCTATGCACTATCATTGGGTAATGTTCACGCAGATCTTGCCGGGAGCTTTGATGCAAAAAAGGGTGCGGACCTTGGTGCAAAACTTGGTTTTTTCTATCGTTCGAAAGTGTCCTATTCAAAAGACAGCAAATCATCAACCGGTGCATTGCAACGAATAAATCCGATAACCTGGAATACCAGAATGGAGTATCTTGGGGATGGATTCCCAAGAACAATTCAGGATTCCAGTGCTTTTTACGAAAAACAGGTACGTTTTTCCACAGACCTTACCATCCCAATGCCGGGTCAGTTTAATTTTAACCTGACAAGCGCATTCAACATTTACCCTGACTCTAATAACATTTTTGAAATAGGGATGGGCATTCAAAAAACTCTGTTTCGATCATTACGTGCAGCAGCAGATTTCAGGTATTCATCAGATACCAGATCAGACAGGGCAAATCCGTATGTCAGTGTCCGGGCACAATGGACATTCAATTCCGGTCCTAATAACATTGCAATCAATGAAACAGTCACACGACAGCCGCCGGCATCTTCAGATACACTTTTATCAAATAACGCTAAAAAACGTGAATGGGATTTTACTACTGATGTAAACTGGGATTATCTGAGTACCTATCAACGTCCGGGAAAAATCAGTGGCGGTATTTCTGCCCATATTGACGAAATGTATAGTAATTACAACGGACGTGTCGGCTACAGTGGTAATGCCGGAAGTATAGAATTCAACCAGAATCTGGGTACACCGGGGTATTTCCAGGAACAGTTTATTCAGCATCAGAGTGATCTTACCCTTAAAACATCGTTGGTTTTTGCAGATGGCACACTAGCTCTTTCCCGTCCTGTCTACAACAGCTTTATGATAGCAAAGGGTACGAAGAATCTTAAAGGCAGCACGATCAGGATAAATCCTTATGATAAAGATGATTATGAGGCCACCTCTACCTGGTTTGGTCCTGCTGCACTCCCGCTGCAATCTCCCTATACTTTAAAGAAAATAAAAGTATCACCGCTTAATTCATCGGTAGCATCAATAAACGACCAGGTGAATTTTACGCTTTTTCCGCACTACAAAAGTGGTTTTTTGCTTAAAGTAGGATCCGATATCACCGTGCTTGTCATAGGTACACTTCTTGACAAAAATGGCAACACATTAAACTATCAGGCTATAAACATTACCGCCAAAGACAATAGTGATTTCAAACCTATCAGTACCTTTACAAATCAGGCCGGCAAATTTCAGTTCATGGGTACTGCAGGACAGACGTACGAGATGCGCCTTGACGGTACACCTGACCAGGCACCTGTTCCCATTACAATACCAGAAGACGAAGATGATTACTATCGTGTGGGCGAGATCCGTACAGGCGCACTTAACCCTGAGCCATCACAATCCAGTACAGTAGATGAAAGTGATGCTGCCAATGGGGCTGCACCATCACTTTCAACACCTGCTTCTGATTCTGACAATGTTATTGATACAAAAACAGCAGAGAAGCCTGTCGATCCTAATGCAAAAGTATCCTACATTTTCGGTACACTCAGAGATTCCAGTGGCACCCCGATGCCACTTACATCATTTGAAATAATTCCCGTAGATGACCCCTCAGCAGCACCAATCAGGTCATTTACCAACAAGGATGGCAATTTTCAGTTTATCAGCACCAAACCAGCAAAATACCGTATAGCAACAACAGAATCCACTGACAGCGGATCATTGAACCTTGTTGATACGTTTAGTGTCACCGAAGCAACTACGGGTTTACAGCACCATATCGGGAATCTTAAACTTAACAAAAGTGAAATACCGGTACAAGCATCGAAAAAAGATACAAGCACATTAAAAGTTACCGGAACTCTCGAAAATAAAGAGGGAGCACCATTTAAACTCACTCCCGTTTCGGCGATATCTATTGACACGTTAATTAATACATTTACCGATGATAATGGTACATTCCAGTTTATCACCCCCACTCCCGGCAAATATATGATTTACATAACGGGTTCGAAAACCAACACCGGTGCGTTTATCACCCTAAAACCTGAAGATAAAGGGATCATTGATGTCGGCCGTCAGCGGATAGAACAGTAACAGGCATCTGGTAACTCGCCCCCTGATTGTCTGAACCTTGATTTTCTTGATTACCTTGATTATCCTGATTTTCTTGTTTACCCTGATTTTTTTAAATCGTGGTAATTCTTGCAATCAAGCTTCAGATCACATGGTGTCCCCCCCTAATGTTGTTGACTTAAGCTTGACATGTTACAGTTGTGCTGGTTGCTGTACCGATTGCGCGCCCCCACCCTGGCTCAAAGCAGCCAGACCTCCCCCGCAGGAGGGAGGTAATATTTTGATTTTAAAATAATTACGCCTCCCTCCTGCGGGGGAGGTCGCTCGGCTTTGCGAGCGGGTGGGGGCGAGCGCATAAGTACATTGCCTCTTTGTAAACACTAAGTTAACGATATTGGTCCACCCCGGGAATACCTGATGAACTGCAGTATTTTGGATTTTTATTAAAAAATGTCATTATAAGGGTTGTAAAGGCCTTATTAAAGCACTATTTTAAGCTCATATGTAAAAAAATTGCAATATCTGTCAGTAAATCAACGATTAAAACCAAGGGGTCACCCTTACAATAATCAATACTATAACCAGTCAATTAATTCCCGGGTTTCAAATTTGAGAAAAGGAGAAAACAAATGAAAAGCCTTAATGATCAACCTTATCGTAACCTTGATAAGAGGAGATCAAACATTTACAGTCCAGGAATTCTTTGTATGATCGCTGCATGGGCCATGATCACAATGACCTCAAACGAAGTCTTTGGATCAGCTCAAAGTGCAAAGGATAATGGCACCGGGGTACTGCTCGGTGTGTTTCACGAAGGATCGCAGACAGATCTGAAACCCATTAAGGAATTAGAAAAAGGACTAAATAAAAAATTCGCATCAGTTATGTGGTTTACCGATTGGACAACAGGTTTCCCTGCTGCAGATGCCAAGAGAGTCTCTAAAGCAGGGTATATACCACACATTGCATGGGAACCCTGGTCCTGGGAAAACAAGGACCTGATCAAGCTTCAGGATATCCTTGACGGAAAATGGGATACCTATATTAAGACATGGGCCTCAGAGGCAGCAAAATTCAAACGTCCACTATTACTTCGTTGGGCACACGAATTCAATGGAGACTGGTATCCCTGGAGCGTGCCGAAAAATGGTCAGGATCCACAGGCCTATATCAAAACATACCGTTACGTTCATGATATTTTTAACGCTGCAGGTGCGAAAAACGTACAATGGATCTGGTGTTTTAATGCAGCCAGCGTTCCCTCTCAACCCTGGAATGCACCGTTTGAGGCGTATCCCGGCGATACCTATGTCGATTGGGTTGGAATCGACGGTTATAACTTTTCCGGTACAGATAGCTTTAAATCCATTTTCAAAACAGCATATACAAAGGCATTCTCTTCAGTCAAAAAACCTATCATGATTGCAGAATTTGCTACTGCCGGGGCGGGACCGGATAAGGCAAAATGGATTGCTGAAATGGCAAACGATCTGAAAACACTTTTCCCGGCTATTCGCGCAATCACATGGTTTGATATAAACAAAGAGAAAGACTGGAGACTTTTCTCAAGTGAAGAGTCAAAAAATAGTGCAAAAAAGGCATTTGAGGATTCCTACTTCTTATCAAAATCATCATTGTTTAAGACAATCCCTGCACAATTTTCAAACTATCATGAGAGCTATCTCAAAACTCTGGGGTCATTGTCGCCAAAGAAAGTTCTGATGAAAGCATCTGCAATAGAGTTTCCTGATGAAAATGAGATTGCTAAATTGGAGTCCTATTGGGCAAAGAGCACTCCGCTTACTATTACGTCAGCAAAAGGTGAAGCAGATCTTCATGGCAAAGTCCACCTGGCCTATTCACAGAAGTCGCTCTTTGTACGGGCAGAAATCGCAGACGATTTTCCGATGAATAATGATAAATCCGGGGGGGATATATGGAATGGAGACGGTCTCGAACTATGCATTTCTTTGGATAAAGATGCGGATCCCGGAAGAGAATTCTATGGACCAAAAGACTTTCAGATTGGCATAAGCCCTGGAAAACCGGAACAGGGAATCAAACCATCAATCTGGGCATGGGGATCATTAAAAAAATCTCCTGATGGAGCTATTATCGATGTGCAAGAAACATCGACCGGATATATGATTCAAGCTATTATCCCATGGGCTTCACTTGTCTCCGATTTTATTCCGCAAAAGGGATGGGAATTAGGATTTGACTGTGCGATCGATGATGCCGATCAAGGCTCAAATGATCGTCAATCGCAGAACATCTGGTGCGGTGACGGAAATTTCTATGCCAATCCATCACAATGGGGGATACTTACACTCGAATAAAACATTCAGTAAAAACCGCCGGTAATCGGCGGTCTTTTATTTTGTTAATTTTCAAGAACCCGGTTTCTCATCCACAACAAGTTTTTATTTATAAAAAACATATAACGCTCCCACCAATTGACAATGAGCAACTAACATTTTTTACTACGTCAACGTTTTTTACTCTTGTCACGTTTTTCCTCTTTTACTTTATACAATGCATCATCTGCAAGCTTTAGCAATGTGTCAATATCAAAATTATGTTCCTCTCCGGATGATGCCATACCAGCGGAATAATCAAGCATCCATGCGTTCATGTTTATCTCATTATACTCGTTAACCAGTTGATCAATTCTATCCTTAATTTGCTGATAGTCTTGTACTGTACAATCAAATGCCAGTACGGTAAACTCGTCACCACCGATTCTGCCGATGACATCTGTTATTCTAAACGATTTGTTAAGAATATCAGCCATTGTTTTAATCGCAATATCACCTTGAGCATGACCATAGACATCATTAATCTGTTTTAATTTGTCAAGATCAAAAAAGATGCAGATGAAACTATTCCTGTTTCGCTTGGAAAGAGCAATATGCCGGCTTGCGGTTGACAGAAAGCCACGGCGATTCAATAGCCCGGTAAGTTCATCCCTGATAGAGATCTGTTCAAGTTTTACATTCGCGAGGGATAGTTCCTTGAGTGCATTCTGAAGCTCTGATGTACGCTCCTGTACCATTTCTTCAAGTAAAATTCCATGCTCCCGCTCATTGGCAATCATATCCATCATGTGTAATGCACCGTCCAAACTGCTGCGGATCGTTTCGAGAAAAACCGGAATGTGATCAGTGGGGTCGGTAAGAAAAAAACCTATATCCGAATCTGTCTCAAATAATGGCAAACAGATTAGATTAAACGGTTTTTGTAATGATGAAATTCCATTGGGCAATAGCAGATTTGATCTGAATACAATACCATATTCATCGGATGAGTTGTTATAAAAAAGTACTGAATTATTTTTATCTTTATATCGGGAAATTACAAACTCTTTAATACCAACATTAATCAATTCTGCATGCAAAAATTCCCTTAACGAATCTGGGTCTGATATCTTTCTGAGATCATCAATGAAATTGTAAAGTTGTTCTTCCGCTTCCTGACGCTTTAGTTGCCGTATCTCAAAATGCTCCTCACTGATTGTCAATAGCATCTGCCAGATTCTTTTGTGAAGATCTGGTGGAAATTCCTGTGCTTGTTTATTGAGGATATATACCAGAATGGAAAGTATTTTATCGAGCATATAACCATTTTTTAAAAGATGAAGGATTTGCTTCTCAAGAAAATCTAATATTGATGATTGATCTGTATTTATAATGTTAACAAAATGTTTTTCATAAAGTGTAGTATCCAGATTATGTGCATCATCAATTTCTGATGATTTAAACGGAACAGAAATACACCCGCATGAACGTCGCAGAACCAGTCTGCTGGGTAATAAAACAGCAGTTCCCGGTGCAGTTCTACCCTCAATAATATCAATTAGTAACGTTAATGCTCCTTTCCCAAGCTCAAAAACCGGTTGTCCAACAGTTGTTAATGCCGGTGAGCAGGCACGGGCGCTTATGAGATTATCAAATCCCCCGATGATAACATCACCAGGAACTTTTTTTCCTCTGCGAAGTAATTC
>JAAZBG010000263.1 GCA_012513915.1 Fibrobacter sp. | reverse complement strand
GAATGGACTGATTTAGCAATAGAACACTCGATTACAAAAATCAAAATTGCAAAAGAGGATGGTGAAAAAGTATCTTAGAACTCGGTACTCTTGAGCACGTAAAAATACAACTTAAAAATAGATGCAACTAAACGCGGCAGAAGACGGTAATACTTTCATGGGTACAGGATGTTGTCTGATAGCAGAATAAACGCATATACTGATAACGTAAAGTATGCAATTACATCAGGGGTTGTCCTATTATAAGAGTCGTTACTTTGCGGGATTAAGGAGGATGTTGGTTACTTTATCTGATGCAGAGAATCCGGGATTTTTAGTTTATACATTATGTGAATTGCGACTATAGACAGTATTTAGTTAATCAGATTTCAGTGTCGGAACCTCCCCCGGTATCGTAATATGGTAATTGCAGTATCAGGTGTTTAGAAAATTTCATAATGTAAATACATAATCTTTTGTTGAACATTCAGCAGGCAGGCAGTCATGTCAGATTTCACAATTCAATAAATTAACGAACGATGATTTCTTTGGTATTGATTTCTCTAAGAACTTATTCTGTGCTGCTTTTAAGATAAAAATATCAAATTTCCAGCCGGTAGAAATCTTGTGAGGGGGCACAGAGATTAATTCTTGCCGGACTGGAAATCTGATTGTATTGTGAAGTTATCCTTTTTTTAAAGTTGACAGATGTACATATACTCTGTACTATCTAAACGTAAGCCTTTGAGCACTATTTTCACTCTATGAACCATACTCCATTTACAAGCTATAAAAGTTTTTGCACACTCTGTAAAAAACTGAATTAAAAATTGCTCTTAAATTTTACCAGTTTGTCATCCCTACGTTGATTCATGAAGCACAGTTTTACCCAGTCAGCAGAACGAGCTGTATATGCCATAGTGCATTCGTCAATATATCCTTTAAATGTATATTTGCTACTTGCATCTGTGCCAATCCGAAGATTGTCGGTATTGGAAATAGATCCAACAGTTCGAATGTCCCCCGATGAATAGTATGGCTGACTGATCGCGTCGAAATATAACTTACAATTGTTATTATCTGACCTATCAATAACAGCAGTAACATTATGCCATGTGGTTGTGTCATCCAATGGAAGCATTGTGTAAATACTGAAGGTTCCAGTATCTTCCCAGGTATTTCCCCCTGAGGCAACGAGGCAATGAAACTGATCATAGAAATTGAACCCCATGCACCAACCGTATGTTGCCGATGGGGAAACACCAAAACCCGGGCCTTTTGCTATTATGGTGTTCAGACCTTTTCCTGTGCGTTTATACCATGCACTTATTGTAAAATTGTTCATTTCCGGATTCAAAATGTTTCCGAGATCTCCATATCCAGTGCCGTCGGTACTTAATTGAGACATTCCTATCATTCCAGGCTGCTGCTGAAGTGCCCCGAGTTTGGTTCCGGTAAACTTGTTAGCAGATGCATCAGTTACTACATTTGAAGTATCTCCAAGATGCCATACACCCATATAACCATTGGATGAATCGAATACAGGCGAAAACATCCGTGATGTAACAACCGCTGGATTACCGTAATACATAGTAATTGATTGTGTATTATTATTCCCATATATAGTATCGACCTTTACCCATAGTGCTGCTGTTGACGAAACCGCATTCCAGTATTCAATCTCAAACGGCAGCAATGTATTATCCTTTTTTGTAAACCTGAGATCAGAGCCGTCAGAACTTGACAATGAAAAATCAAAATTACTTTGGGATAAACGAATCAGAACCGGAAATCCAGTAACATCAGAGGATACGTTTGCACCGGTTTCTGTTGTATTTAGAAGCACTGTTCGGGCATATTTCCATGCTATATTGCTTATGTCAAGTGTATCCCCTCCGGTTACCGGTATCTGATAGCGAATGACTCGTGATGTTGTATCGTCTAATGTGAGAAATCTAACAGACTCAACAATTCCTTGAGGAACTGAATCAAGATACATATGGTTCCCCGGAGTACTGTTGGTTTGAATTGATGCAATAGTTGTACCTGGAATGTAAAAGAATCCTTTGGAATAAATGGCATTGTCAGGAATTGCAATTCGTAAAAATCCTGGATTGTCAAGAGTATCTTCAGGAAGTTTCAGGGTATCATTATTGTTGATAGAACATGATGTATAGGAACGGGTTGCATGTAATGGATGTTTCGCGGTGATAACGAATGAACCACCAGAAAGTGAGTCAAATGTGTAGACTCCGCTATCATTTGTAATCGTTTGGCAAATAAGGCTGTTTTTAGAAATTCCCGGGATATAGTCCGATGGTATGCAGAAAACAAAGGCTTGTGATGCCCTCGTGCCATCATTATTGATCAGAACACCGGCAATACGCGCATTTCCTGTGTTAGTCGACCCTCCGGAAAAATCAGGACCCAAGCCACACTGACAAATGAATGCTGCGATGAGTGATAATACTATTATGCGCTTTTTCATTTTATACTCCGCCCTCTGTCTTAATCTCATCTGTATGAGCACTTACTGGAAAGAGCTGAATATTCAACTGGTATACAGCGCTGCTATTTTCATCCCGGTTGACAAGAGAAACAATCCGTTCCTTGAATGCGGTTATTTCTACATCAAGAACTGAGTAAAGTGATTTTGATATTCCAATTGTCAATCCTGAAATATGACGCTCCTTTCGGTCGATGCCATAGATAGCTTTGGTTGCTTTAAGTAGCATGCTTTGGTTAAAATGACGGATTGCGATAAGTCCAATGTCACTATCAGCAGCGATAGCAGTATCTACCTGTTCGTACATGCCATTATCGTTCTTTTTAAGAAGATTCAGTTTTAAAAGAAGTTCAACTGAAGCCTTGGCTTCAGACGGTGTTATTGACGGCCATACTGCGTCTGCGAGTAATTGATAGTCATCCTGAAAATCATACAGCGTAACAAGTTCCCGTATGACTACGTTATACCAGTTACTGAAATACTCATATTGTGCGTTGGTCAGTGCTTTCTCCGATACCATATTACGCATCGATCTGATAACTGCATAATGCTCCTGTTTCTCTTCTGGATTATCCGATTGATCAAAAAGAACAAGCTTCTTAAAATAGATTGTTTCTTTTTTATTAAGATTCAGGGCTGCAGCAAATTTGTCAATAGATGAAGTACCAAGATTGCGCTTGCCATCAATAACAAGTTTGAAGAATACCGGTGATGATATTCCGGCTTTGGCGTTAAACACACGGTATGAGAAATTCCTGTTAGCACTCTTTTTGAATGCATAATAATCTGCAAGATATTTTCTGTAATCCATATATTCAAATATTGAACGCATAATCAGTAATATATGTACTTTTTTCTGGTTTGGCAGAAATTATAGCGATACAACAATAAAAACTGTATCCTGACAGGATACAGTTTTTAAATGTAATGCATTGAAATTAGGGAAAAAAAGATGTCTTGTACTAAAAAACATCAGTTTTTTAGGATACAGTACATCAAAGACTTCTGATATCAGCCTCCTGATGATACTATACTCAGGCTGGAATTACTTTCGACAATCGCTTACAAGTAGTTTTTGCACTTAACTTTCAGTTAAATTCCGTTACACTGTTACCACTAATCATGTTTTTAAATGGAATTGTAAAAAAAGTCATTGCTTTTTTGTATAAACTCCGCTCAGCTTTATATACTTTGCATGACGCAACATTCCGCAGGCAATATGCTCATAGCCGAGTTTTTGCATAATCTGTTTAATCATATTATTGATCATTACCCCGACATCATCATCAGGGAATTCATCAGATTCAATATAATGTCCGTAATTGGTCTCGATATATTCGAGATGATGCCAGAGCGGTGGTTTATTTTCCTGTACTGCGTCAAGCATTAATTGAATGTTTTCCTTTTTAGTAAAGTAACTCCAGATTTCTTCTGCAAAAGGTTCTTTAAGCAGGTATTCAAAATGCCCGCCAATATATGAAGAAAACGGTAGTACAGGTATTTCTACAACCATGGTATCCTCCCTTATTCGTAATTCACAAATTATTATATTCCAACTTACAATCAACATGAAACCAGTCCGGTATTGCAATTATCGGCTCTGAAAGATTCCTGCACCAGATGGTACTTTTGCCAACACTTTCTTTTAGTGTAAATCCGCAATTACTATAAAAGGGAGCTGTCTGAATGTTTTTCTCTGATGGTATATACATTCCGGTCGCTTCACTGATTCCACGATCTATCATAAAATGTAATATTACAGAAAGAAATGCAACCTCAGCATCCTTTCCTAATACTCTGCAGCTTAGAAGGAAAAGTTCTATTAACGAATTTCTGATTAATGAAACACCAATAATTCCATAGTCACCAAATATATCCCGCATCTCCATCTGCAGAAGATAGGTATGTGGTTCATTACAAACCATTTCAAGTTCTGATTGTGTAAATCGTTTCGTGGTTAAATTGAACTGATTCGTTTTGTTTATTAGCTGTACAACGCGTGACATTGATTCACTGCCGGTTTGACTGACTGTAATTGAAAGCCCGGACTTGCGTAAAAAGTCAGCAATAGTTGTTTTTATATCCCGGGACTTTTTCCGTAATCGGTCCATGGAAAAGTACGAATTTTTCTTAAGATCATCTTTTGTCAATTGTATCGGCCAGAAACGGCTGCTTCCCCTGAGTGTATTAACATACCCGCAAGGATCTTTCGGCAGTTCAAGCACTTCAACATCGGGGAGCGCTTCTTTGACTAATCCCCGTTCTGACGGATTATCGTCAATGAACATGATTGAGTCCAGCCCGATATTAAGTTCTTTGGCGATACTTAAAATGTTAAGTACTTTGTTATCCCAGTTGATCCGGAATGCTGCAATCATTGATGGCCTCAGGACCATATGAGGATGAGCTTCGATGATCTCCAGAGCATCACAGGTATTATTCTTGCTGCATATAGCAAGTAACATACCTTGTTTGTAAAGTTTTAAAAGTTCCTTCTGAAAGTCAAAATACGGTTTACCATCACCCTGAGGATCAAGGATAAGAAGCGATAGTTCACTCTCTCCGGCAACACCACCCCATAATGTATTGTCAAGATCAAGAATGATACATTTTAACGGGTATTTTATGAATTGATCGATCATTCTCACACAATGACCGGCAATCTTTACAGCCGGTGTGGTCTGGTGACCATTATTCTCATGTGGCAGTGCAGAAAAATCTGAATGCTCAATAAGATCGATGTCAACAGGATAGCAGTCTGTGACCGATTTATATATATCATTAGCAATGTTTTGTATTGATGTAAATAGCTGTAATTGCGAATTGTCCAGAAGACGGGTTATAAAACCGGTAGGGTAACTGGCCGGAGTAGGAGGGGTGAACAGTAATATTTTACAATGCGATTTTTGCCTTAATTGATTAATCGTATCGGTTAACGATCTGCAGAATTTTGAAAATGCCTGGAGAGTATCATTGAAATTATCACCCCATGTATAATCATAAATTGCAGGAATACACTGCATCCAGTCAAGAGCAAGAATTAAAAAATCGGTATTGACAAAATCATCGGGAATGTCCTGAAGCTCATGCATCCAGTACTGCGGATCACCTGTAACTATTTCATACTCAGATCGTATCGTGTCAATTGCTACTGCCAGTGCTTTCAAATCACTGTTTCCGCATATACCGATTTTCATAAGTACGTACCAGTTTACCCTTACTGTAAATTAAACGTTCAGCAATACTTTTTTTCTGTGATATGCAGAACGTAAAAAGACTACCTGATATGGAGTATTCACGACACTGAAGTTGATAGATGTACTATTAACATGTGCGGCTCCAATTTTAAATCTGTAGATTGATATCACTATTGTAAGTATAATTTTCAGGGTAATATTGGTCAAGGATGGGATGTGGGTATTGACGAGTAGTGGTGAGATATTGAAAAATAAAGCAAAATTTTTTTTGACTTGTCACGTGTCACTGGTCACTTCATAAAAAAAAGAGCTCTATCGTGTGATAGAACTCTTTTTTATTACTAGTGACAGCTATCCGGGAATTACTTTTTGGATGCTGTTGGCTTTGCTGGTTTTGCTGGCGCAGCAGATGTTTCTGGCGCTGCAGTAGAATCTTTTTCGATGTCAAGAAGTTCAACTTCGAAGCATAGTGTTGAATTTGGTCCGATTTCCTGTCCTGCTTGACGTTCGCCATAAGCGAGATCTGCTGGAATCCAGAATTTATAGGTGCTTCCAACTTTCATAAGCTGGATACCTTCAGTCCATCCCGGAATTACCTGGTTCAAACCAAAAACTGCCGGTTCTTTACGGTCATATGAACTGTCAAACACTTTTCCATCCAGAAGTGTACCTTTATAATGAACTTTTACTTTATCTGTTGCAACAGGATTTGCACCGGTTCCCTCTTTAACAACAATGTACTGAAGTCCGCTTTCGGTTGTTTTTACACCCTCTTTGGTTTTGTTTGCAGCAAGGAAATCCTCGCCGGCTTTTTTATTATTGGCAGCCTTTGCCTCAGCCGCATCTTTTTGTTTCTTTTGAAGATCCTCGCTGAAATTCTTTTGAATTTCTTTAATGCGTTCATCGGTGAGCTGTGATGGCTGACCTTTCATAGCATTATCGATTGCTTTTGTAAGAACAGAAAAAGAAACAACGGTGTCAATATTCATATTTTTGAATGATTTACCAATGTCCTGACCGATCATATAGCTGATACTGTCGTTTTTTGTTTTAAGCGCAATAGGTTTACTATTGGCTTTTTCCGCTGCATTACATGCAACCAAATTAAGACATAAAACAGATCCAGTTGCAAGTTTAAGCAAAGATTTCATGAAAAATCCCTTTCAATATTGTAAAAAAATGATGAGTTCATCAGATATTCTTTTCAGAAGAACTTGTAAATAAGCAGGTAAAATATATCCGGCCAATCCGGGATCAAAGGTTTGCTATCGTTGATTGTCAATTCATTACTCCCTGATCTGTAATGTCAGGACACCCTTTGCGAGCAGCGATGTTCGTATTCCTGCGTCGGTACAATTAATTGCAGCAATATTCAGTGAATCGAGACGGCCATTAATAAATACGTTTTTTGAAATTTCCTTATGTGATAGCATTTTTTGTGTCATTAATTGTGACTCGGCAATGGTCTGTTTAAGAGGGTAGGTGAGATATGGCTGCAACCTTGAGATAATGGTACTGTGAAAAAGGGCATTTGCTGTTTTTAAAAGTCGGTTTTTTGTGTTAAGGTCAAACTCAAGGTCCTGTATGGAGATACTCTGGTTTAGTGAATCGTAGACTACTTTTCCAATCAAATAGATTTTTCCCTTATAATAACCGCTGAGGTCAACACTGACAACCGCATATCCGTCTATCCCGTAAATGTTGACATCATTAATAATCGCTTCATATTTACCGTTAGAGAAGCTCTGACCGACAAGCAAGTTACGGGTTATTTGTGATGCGCTTTCGTAGGAAAGCTCATTATACAGATTGAGAACAAAAGAGGAATCAATCTGGCCGGGTATTACAAATTCAGGAAGAGAGTCCTGTGCCTGGATTGGTGGTTGCGTTCCAAAAAAAGTCTCTGCAACCGATTTTACACCAATCGATCCTTTAATTGAACCATCGTTGCCCTCAAGTTGTGTCATATAGACTCCCTGGGGTTTAAGTCTGAGCCATAGCGAATCCGGATCCGATCCGAGAAGAATCGGGTTCTGCATCTTATACCATAATTGTGATATCATTTTTTTTACATCAAGCAGATCTGTGACTGCTTTGTCAAGCATCTCCCCAAATGCTGCTTTCTGACGGGAAAGAATAAAATCAGCTACAGGCTTTACAGGAATAGAAAGTATGCGTACTTTCACAACTGGATCTGATAACCATTCATATCCTTCCGATTTTGTCATAGTTACGATTTTCCAGTTGTTCTTAACGAATAACCTTGACCTGAAAGTAAGTGCAATTGATGCTTCGACATCCTGATACTCGGTATGGCGTAAACCAAGTGCCCCCACAGTAAACTGAAACTGCATCCATATTTTTATCGGTACCCGGTACAACAGTTCATCACCGTTTAGCGAAATTTTTATGGAATCCATTTTCCACACTTTCAGTTTTACGGGTTTAATATTCGCAATTGTCATAGTATCGGTTTCGTAGAGAATACCGTTTAGCTGCTGATTGATCATTTTCTGTGCAACATCGGTGCGAATAAGAAGCGGTACGTTGAGTGTGGATGTAACCGGAGTAAATGGGGGAACTGCAGGTTTTTCAATTACCACCTGACTATCACGATCAGAAGCAGCTCTACGCTGTGTGGTATCCGGTAATGTGGATGTATTGGTAGTCGATTTATTGCAGGCACAGATGCAGGCACAAACAGTTATAATAAATAGTAATCCGTATTTCATACTTCCACCCCAGGTTGCTTCAATTTGAATGCTGCATATAGCACAAACCATTGTACTATGGAAAATATATGCAGCATTCAGATTTCATTGTTGTTTGGTGATAAAATACATAATTAATAATTGACAAGTGAAATGTTTATGTATGATCGACTATTATTGCATTTTCCTCGCTTGGCAAATTCTTTCCGCTGCATTTATCGCATCAATTAAACTTTCATACGAAGCAATACCCTTACCGGCGATATTAAAACCTGTGCCATGTCCTACAGATGTCCGGATAATCGGTAAACCAATGGTAATATTTACTCCGTGTTCAAAGTCGAGTTATTTAAGAGCAACAAATCCGTGGTCGTGAAGCATTGCAGCGATGCCATCGAATTCACCTTTAAAAGCGCGCATAAAAATGGTATCAGGCGGGTAGGGACCACTGACATTGATACCGGCTTTTTGACAAATATCAATTGCCGGAATTATTTCATTAATCTCTTCATCGCCAAATAGACCATTTTCACCGGCATGTGGATTCAGGCCGCCTACTGCAAGACGAGGTTGTGTGATTCCAAGCTCTGTCATCGCAGTATTAAGGAGTTTAATCGTTGCCACGACGCGGTCAGTTTTCACAAGTTTAATCGCATTACGTAAAGAACAGTGCGTTGTCACATGAGCGACGCCGACGTTTTTTAGCAAAAAAAGCATCGAAAAATCCTTAATCCCACATCTCTCAGCAAATATTTCTGTATGACCCGGATAGTCAAAACCTGCAAGATGCATTGCCTCTTTATTAATCGGGTTAGTCACGACTGCATCAATTTTTTTTGCAAGAGCAAGTTCGATAGATTTTTCGATATATTTGAATGATGCAAAACCGCAGGACTTTTGTACTTTACCGGGTTCAAAAGAGCCAGGTTTAAGGATTGCCATGTCAAGTACATTGATTTTGTTATTTTGGAAATCGCTGCAATCAAAGAGCACATGAACATCCATTGCGGGTGTATAATGCCGGCAAGCATCCTCAATTGCAGTTGCATCACCGATAATAATTACTCTTGATTGTACCCGTTTATCTGCAAGTGCTTTACAGGCGATTTCGGGTCCGATTCCGGCCGGATCTCCAAGCGTGAGCCCAAGTATGGGTACATATGATATATTTTGATTATTCTGTGAATGTTTCAATGCAATGCTCCTCGCCTGATGTGTCTATTGAACGAACGTTACAGATTACAGTGCGTACCGTAAATCAGTTGTATTGCTCCGGAATTAAATTTAATTGAGGGCACGGAAAAAAATGCAAGTAAAGTTACTTAAACGCTAAATATTCCGATAATGCTTACCGGTGATGTATTAATATTCCGGTTTAACAGCAGTGATGCAAGTAGGCATGTTATGTCTGCACAGATCAACTAAGAAAATCAATAAAAACTCATGTTTTCCTGAATTGTTGAGCAATATTCTGAAGACTGGAATCTATTGGTGTTGATGCTTCCTTGTTCTCTTTTTGTATGCGATCATAAATTTCTTCTCTGTTTACAGAGACACTCTTTGGTGCTTCAATACCAAGCTTCACATGTCGTCCGTCGAGATCGACAATTTTTATAACGACATTATCACCGATCCGTATAGATTCGCCTAATTTTCTTGTTAAAACAAGCATGTCAATTCTTCCTCAGTATTGGTTCCCGTGTTGTATATCGGTCATCATCAATAATAATCTGCTTGCCGGTTTTTTTACGCCGGTTGAGTATTATTGGACCTACAAGGTTTGCTGTTGATTCAAGTGGATTTTCTCTTATTGTAACAATTACATACAATAATAGATCCTCTGGTGCATCCACAGCAAGGTCATCAAGCTGCTCTTTGATAATCTTAGGATCATAATCCGGTACAAAGAGAAGAGGATTGATAATTGCAAAACGTAATTTCGAACCATCAATGCATACAAGCCATTCAAATGGCGCATATTCAGGAATTGAAACTATAACAAACTGTTTGTTCTGTTCAAAACCCGGAATACCAGAATTAAACGTAATGATATCTTCATTTGCGTAAACAAGATTTTTAAAAAAATCGCCCATAGAAGCATTTCTCCTGAGGGTTTATAATCATTTACTGAAATATGCTATATGCTTGAGTATATGTCAAATACGTTGCTTTGTCAAACAGAAGTTTACCATGATTTTGCAATTTTTCTGCAAAATCATGGTGATATAAAATTATTGAAGAAGGCTCAATACGTTTTGCGGCGCAGTGTTTGCCTGTGCAAGCATCGCCGTTGAGGATTGCGAAAGTATCTGGTGTTTTGTGAATGCTGTGGTTTCAGTTGCAAAATCGGTATCACGAATGGCCGATTCGGCAGCCTGCATATTTGTTTCCTGATTTTCCTGATTTGTCAAGGCATGTTCAAGACGGTTTACAATAGCACCAAGATCTGCACGTAATGCATTGACACTTGACAATGCTACATCAAGCGAACTGATTGCCGCTGTGGAATCTGTTTGTGTGAGAAGATTGGTAGTAGCTATACCTAAGCGTGCTGTATCCATTGGATTGATAGCGTATTGAATTTTATCTGCAGCCGTATTGTTCGGACCGATATGAAGTACACCGCCGGGTGCCACACCCCACGGAGCAGTACCATTCATAAGCGATTGACTGTTGTATTGTGTACCGGAAACAATTCTGTCAATTTCAGTTTTTAGCTGATCGACTTCAATATTGATATAGCCACGTTCTTTTGATGTCAAAGTATCGTTGGCTGACTGAATTGACAGTTCACGCATTCTCTGAAGCATTGCTTCTACTTCGATCAATGCACCTTCAGCAATGTTGATAAGTGCAACACCATCCTGAATATTACGTGCACCCATATTTAAACCGCGAACCTGTGTACGTAATTGTTCAGAAACGCTCAAACCGGCAGCGTCATCGGATGCGCGGTTGATACGCAGTCCTGTCGAAAGTTTTTCAAGTGATTTTTGTAACTGCCTGTCAACCTGACGAAGTGAACTGCTGGTTATCATCGCGGTTATATTATGATTGATTTGAGGCATAGGTCCCTCCTGGGAAAAAAATTTGCTTCCTTGCAGCCTCTCCGTTTTTTGGGCTGCAATCACCTGGTCTTCCTGACCTATCCTGCTTCCATGCGCTTTAATTAAAAAGCAATCTTTATGCCAAAACAGAGCAACTAATAACTAATTGATTTTCAGGGTTTCTTATAAAAAATAATGTGATACCCGGAAAATTTTTCCCTGAGTTTAGAGATAATTTACCAGTGATGGCTGAATGATTTTTGCTGCAGTTCTTAATGCAGCATTATACACATTTTCCATCGTTGCATATTGCATAACGGCATCAGCAAGGTCTGTATCTGCAAGCTGGGATTGAATTTCTGATGTCGATATATAATTACTTTCATTTCTGTCAAGTGTGGTTTCGAATCGGTTGATACGTGCACCGTTTATACTTTGTGCCGAAAGCATCGCACTGAAAACCGCATCAATCTCATCGATCGCATTTTCTATCCCAGGCTGATTATTCTGTACCAGATTCTGACCGAAACGGATCATTGTGCCAATCATATCGTAACCAGTTTTTGCATCACGTGTCATTTCGTCTGCATTAATATTTATCGGCATTGTAATGCCGCTTTCAATTTCTCTGTAAATTTCACCCCAATTTGAAATGGAATTTCCATAAATATCCCGACCCGAATTGATACTTTCAAAGCTGATCGCTACCTGTCCAGGTGCATAATTGGCAGTTCCCGGTGTTGCATCAACAAGGAGTGCCGCATTGAGAATTGTCATTTCACCGCTTGTATAATCAATAGTATAGTCAGTATTTTCAACATAATTAACGCCTGCAACAGACAGCGAGAATGAGTCAGGGATAATATTTCTAATGACGGTATTGTCAAAACCGTTAAAGAGCTGCACTGTTGATCCGACCGCCATAGCTCCTGCGTTAAAATAAGCCATTTCTCCGTTTATATAATTCTGTGCCGTGAGATTTTGTGACTCATAGATCTCGTAGGGTGCTGTTTTTGTATGAGTGCCGCTAAAGATAAAATCACCCTTGTACTCAGTATTTACCAATGCAATCATCTGCCTGAACAACTGGCTGGTTTCTCTATTGAGATATGCACGTTCGTTAGCACTGAGTGTATCGTTTGAACCTTGTACAGCAAGTTCACGTGCCCGTTGCATCAGTGTATTCATACTGTCAAGAGCTGTACTGGTCACATTCATATACGAAACACCATCATTGATATTTTTTTTGAATTGTACATTTTCTTTGAGCTTGGTTTCAAGTTTCAATGTATTGGCTACATCAACAGGGTCATCTGATGGTTTCAGGAGACGTTTACCTGTTGCAATCTGCTGCTGTAATTTTGACATGTCATAATTACGGTCATTGATAACATGCAACACCTGGCGATTTAATTCCTGTACAGTAATTCTCATTTATTACTCCTTTGTGATGCAGATTACATGTTGATTAATGTGTCAAGCATGTCATTTGTTATGCTTATGAGACGTGCAGCAGCCTGATATGTATGCTGATATTTTATCAGATCTGCCATCTCTTCATCAAGCGAAACTCCTGCGATAGAATCCTGCTGTGATTCGTATTGGTCAACAAGAAACGTGCGTGTTTCCAATGATGAATTTGCTTCGTTTTTACTGAGTCCCAGAAATCCTATGACAGAACTATAAAATTCAGTGTAGGTTGCAGTATTATTTCCGACAACATCAGGTGACATTGTCAGATCGGCTCGAAGTGCTGCGATTGCTATTGAGTTTGAGTTATCGCCAGGTCCGGCAAATCCACCTGTACGATACTGGAAATTTACAGTAAGATTTTGTGCATCATAACCATTATGAAGCATCTGAATAGTACCGCTGACATAATCAATATGATAATCAACGCCTTCCTGTAAAGTAATTGACGGTGTAGTGACAATTGCGGAACCGCGCATGATATTCGTAGCTGGAGTAACCGGTACTGCTACGGGATCACGATATAACTGAAGTGGAGGATCTCCAAAGTTGTGAAAACCTGCGGTTAATGTATTTGCAATGGCAGGTTCTATTTCACCACCTGATGCTGCAGCGATGTTATGAACACTGGAATTTATTGCGGCTGCAAGAGATATATCAGATGCACCGGTTGTGTCCGGATTGAAAAAATTACTACCACTATAGCCATCAAGGTTGTACCCTGTTACATGAAGGCTATTGACATCACGCACAATTGCAAGCGCGAGTTCATCGAGCATTTTCTGATATTCGGGAACAATCGAATCCCTTACCTCAATTAATCCCTTTATTTCTCCACCCTGAGGCATATACGTTTTCCGGGATTCGCTGAATTTGATACCGACATTTGTCATTGATGTTCCATCAGGCATCTGAAATGATGTACTTGTTGTTACAAGTGTCTGGTAGTTGACGGGTGATACCAGAATGTTGCCATTAGTTGTTACCGTGAGCTGACCAAGATCATTTTCTGTTGTGTTTATGTCAATCAACAATGATAGATCCTTCAGAATTTTGTCCCGACGGTCACGGCTGTCATTTGCATTCTGATTTCCAATCTCCACTGCCCCGATTTCAAGGTTTAAATTATAAACTTCCTTTACAATTTCGTTAACTTTTGTTACTCTGGTTTCAATCTCCGTATTTCGCGTCTGCCGCAGATCGGTCAGTTCTCCTGCAAGATTATGAAACACATCATTAAGTATTTCTGCATTTGTTTTTACCATTGTACGGGCTGAAATGTCAGCAGGATTATTTGACAGGTTTTGCCATGAATCAAAAAACTGATCAATGAATGTTTGTATTCCTGTATCCCCGGGTTCTGTAAATACATTCTCAATTGCATTTAATGACTGGTTGATCTCGGTAAAATACCCTACTTCCTGGTTTTGAAGCCGTATCTGATTGTCAATAAATCCGTTTCTCATTCTCTCAATGTTAATAACTTCGACGCCCATACCCATCTGACCATATCCCGAATCATAGCGGTAATCCGGTGCCAGATTAAGGCGTTTACGTGAATATCCCTTTACATCTGCATTTGATATGTTCTGACCGGCAACATTCATTGCAAGCTGTGAAGCCATCAAGCCGCGGGTTCCAACATTTAATACAGAGAATAAGCTCATATAGTAATCCTGTTATAAGTACTGCGACACTATACCGTACGGTTAAACATTGTAAATGCATTATAAGATGATGATGTTTTACGTGTTGCACCATACGGTTGAAACTTTTTTTGCGACTGTTTGATAAATGCAAATGTGCAGTTGATAATGCTCATTGCATTTTCAAGCAGAAGCTGATTTGAAACTGTCAATTTTGATAAATCGTTAATTGCCTTTGTAAGTTTTCTATGCAAATCACCAAGACGATGTTTAAATGATGATGGCGCATTTTCAATCAGGTTAACAAGTTTAGGTTCTTTTGTTTTCATACCGAGTTTCTTAGCTATAAGTATGCCATATTCAATCCGTTGTTCTTCAAGTTTCTCTATTTGACAAATCTGCTCATCATGGCGCTGTGTGAATACAATAATTTCCGGTATATTATTTTCTCTGAGTGATTTGTTTAATGCTTCTGCTGTTTCGACAACTGCGACATGTATATCAACTTCGCTGCATAGAATACGCTCCAGTTCGTTATAAAGGTTTTCCATGGTTACAGCTCCTGCTTATTGGCAAATAGTGATTTCAGTTTAGAAACAGATTGTACATAGTTTTGTGTTTCCAGGTATGGGGGAATACCGTTATATTTATCAACTGCACCAGGTCCTGCGTTATATGATGCAAGTGCAAGTTCTTCATTGTTGTTATATTTGTCAAGCATGTCGCGCAGGTATTTAGTTCCACCCATAATGTTTAGCCTCGGATTGAAAGAGTTGAAAACACCAAGGGATCGCGCTGTTGAATCCATCAGCTGCATCAATCCTTTTGCGCCGGCCTTTGAAACCGCAAACTGGTTACCTGCTGATTCCTGAACGATCACTGCGGAAATGAGGTTTTTGTCGACACCATATTTCTCACTGGCTTCATGAATCAACGATTGCCACTTTGCTATTTTTGAGGTCGGGCTGGAAGATGACGTTACGGATTTCAATGGCATTTTGTCACTGATAAATGCGTCATTCATTAATAGCGCCGGATTATAGAAAGAATCTGGACCAGTCAGGTCTGGTGACTCCAGCTTCTCAAGTTCTTTAACTATCAATTCCGCAAGTCCAAGATTTGATGTATTTGTTATTGATTTTGAGTATTCACTATCCAGCATTTCTGTAAAAATCTTTTCTCCAAAACTTTGAGGCATAAGCGGATTTTCACCAACGGTTGAGCGCATCGTTTTAAGCATCATCTGGGTGATCATTGATTCAAATTCTGATGCGACCTGCTGAATTTTAGCTTTTTGCAGATCTGATAGCGAATTGGTTTTTATCGGTGTGATATCCATATCAACGAGTCCTTTCATCTGCAAAACGAGCAAGTTGTGTGCCTGACAGGAAAAATGGTTATTGAAATGAAAACCTGTTTGATGTAATTAATTGATTATTAAAGAGGTGTAAGAAATAGTAAGATGTTTGCCACAAACGAATCGGATGGCAAAATTTAACGGATTGGAGGTATTTGAGGAATATAATGCCGGTGATAATGGTAAAAAAGGATCAAGTGGATGTCACCGGTATGTCACCGTAGGGACACCCCTCGTGGGTGTCCGCAACGCCACAAATTTGCACAAAAAAAATCGACACAACCGTACCCTAAATGAAATCATAGTTGAATAGGATTGTGGTCCGGTAGGAACGCCATGCCATAAACCAAAATTGTTACCTTTATTTTCAATGCCACCATTCAAATATGTGTCACGTGTTCCTTGTCAATGGTCGATGCGTATCAAGTGTCAACACTCAAACAGTTGAAATTACTGCCTAATTGTTTAAAAACAGAAACTTAACCCGGTTGAGAATCAAGTTTTTGTCTACACTTTAATACCCGGAAAATGGTAATATAATGAAAATATCTTTTACTTCCATTATATTACCGTTACCAGAAAATCGTACATACAACGATGTACATTTTATTTATGATTAAAGAAACTGATCAGAGGGGAAGTAATTTTATGCGGATTATAAACGGTATTGCTTTAGTGCAAGTAATCATTTCGTGTGGAATTGCAGCAACAGTTGATATAAGCGGTACAGTGAAAGACAGTAAAGGTACAGCTATTGAAGGTGCACTGGTGATCCTTACTTCAGATCCATCACTGAAAGATTCAACTGATGTAAATGGTGAATTCATTTTGTCAAATATTACAGCAATCAATAGAAATACATCGAGAGGTGTACTGTCCAATGCACCCTGCCAGGTCGTAATCGAGAGAAATCAGCTTATTTTCACTGCATCCTCTGTTTCAAAAACCGGTGAGATATCAATATTTTCGAGTAATGGATCCAGGTATTTCAAAACATCACTTAACAATGCAGGAACTGGTATTCACCGGTATCTGCTGCCGGAAATGCCTGCAGGAATCTATGTTATGCAGGTTGTTATGGATCAATTCAAACAGACTTTTCAACTGGTTACCACAGGTGAAGTATCGTTTCTTACCGCAAAAGCACTTGCTGCGCAGCGATTTGTTGGTGCGGTATCAGGTAAAACAACAGCGGTTGATACACTGGTTGTTACAAGAAACGGTTTTAAAACGCTAAAAAAAGAGATTACTTCACTTGATCAGAAAAATCTTGCAATTGTTATGGCGTCAGATTCAGATTCTTTACCAAAGCTTCCTCCAATAACAGATTATTCTTCAAAAGGCCCATTCAAAACGGTTGTCCAGAGTATCAACGCAGGATCCAATAAAACGTACGTGATATTCAGACCCGAAACTCTTGGTGAAAATGGTTTTTTGCATGCTCCAATCATTTTTGGCCCGGGGATAGGTCAAACCGTTCAACCGGTACATACCACAATGTTGACAAATTTCGCATCTCATGGATTTGTTGTTGTAGGAACACCGGTGCTGAACCAGGGGCCCGGTGGTGCGCAAAATTTACAAACAATGAAAGATGCGCTTACCTGGATCATCGCGCAGAATAAAGCGGATGGAGTTTTCAAAGGAAAACTTTGGATTGATCATGTTGTTTCCATGGGATTTTCTGTCGGAGGGACATCAGCGGTACAGCTTGGAGCAGAACCTTCTATATTCACCGTGGTTTCTATTCATGGTCATACCGCCGAAGCCGCTCTTCACGGACCGATGCTTCAAACCACTGGTACCAAAGATAATGTAGGTATGCCACTTCAGCAGGCGACCTACGATAAATCCAAAGTTCAAACTTTCATGGCCACACTCAGCGGCGCAGCTCATCAGTATATCGAGAGTAATGGTGGTGGTGAAGAGCGCAAAGCGATTGTTGCATGGATGCGCTACTGGGTATATAACGACACCGGTGCCAGAAACTTTTTTTGGGGTAACGATTGCGTGTTGTGCAAATCCCCCTGGCAGAATCCACAACGAAAGAACTGGCAATAGAAGAGATATGGTCTGCTGTTGACTATTGGCTGTTAGCTATTAGCTATTAGCTACTTGCTACTTGCTACTTGCTACTTGTTCACATGAGTACCAGATCTCTCTCGCTGTAAGCAAACTCACTGGTCTCATATGGATCAGTGTTGTCAATGTCATGCTTGATCTTTGCGAACTCGTCAATGTGATTTACCAGTGCATCGACAAGATCAGGGTCAAAGTGACGTGCCCGTTCTTTTTTGATTATTTCACAAGCAACATCAATCGGGTAGGGAGACTTGTAAGGGCGTTTTGATGTCAGCGCATCAAAGGTATCGGAAATCGCAACAATACGTGCAGATAAAGGTATATTGTCTTTTTGTAAACCGCAGGGGTAACCATCACCGTTCCAGTATTCATGATGCGACAGTGCAATTGTCTGGGCAATCTGAAGTACATTTGAACGGGAGTTTTCAAGGATCACGCTGCCTATTGTTGTGTGTGTTTTTATAATTGAGAATTCACTCTCTGTCAACATACCGCTTTTTAAAAGAATATTGTCCGGGATACCTATTTTTCCTACATCATGCATTGGTGCCGCATAGGTTATACTGTCAATCTCTTTTGCCGGGAGTCCCAATAGATGTGCAAGGTGTGCACTGAAACGGCTCATGCGTTTGATATGGTTTCCAGTGTCTTTATCTTTGTACTCTGATGCAAGAACGAGCCGGAAAACAGTGTCTTTATAGGCACTCTGAAGTTCTTTGTGTGCAAGTTTTAAACTTGAGAATGTTATTTTTAAATCCGATGCATATTTTACAAGCTGACTATTTGCACTTGCAAGCTGTTTACGATTGTGTTTTGAGTGAATAAAGGCCTGACTGAGTTCTTTGGTGTACATTTTCAATTGATTATCGGCAATCTGCAACTCATTTTCCAGTTCAATATTTTTTTTTAGTTCAAGCTGGTACAATGTCTTGTAATCGACGGAGTCTGTCACTGAATCAGAAAGATCATAATTGGGAATAATCATAGTGCACTTCCAATAATACTTTCGACTTTTGCAATAAGGTCCAGCGGACTGAATGGCTTCACAAAAAAATCATCTGCCCCGACCGCCATCGCCCGTTCCTTGTTTCGTAATTCCGAGCCGGTTAGAATTATTATTTTGCTGTCTTTTGTTTCCGGATCAGTTGTAAGCAATCTGGTTGCCTCAAACCCGTCCATACCGGGCATCATAAGATCCATGATAATGATATCCGGTCTAATTTTCCTTGCAATCTCAACAGCTTTATTACCATCCGGTGCTTCAATCACTTTGTAATCATTCATTTCAAGCGTTGTTTTAACAAGATGTCGTATCTCTTTACTATCATCAACAATTAATATTTTCTTCATTTACTGAATACCTGACGGTGTAAAAAATACAAACTCCATACTCACACTAAAAAACAAAGTGATACTGAAATATCAATGAAATTATTGGTTTCAGACTTCAATATCTGCAATTATAGTACTATTCAAAATCAATTTTTTTCAAGATTGATCTGTAATAAGTGGGTTCTTTCCTGAATTAATATTGTATTTTAGGTCTCATCTTTATAATTAAACAGAAAAGTTACTTAATGACTATGACTGTGCGATATAATATTTTTAAATACAATGCTTTATGCGTTTGTTATGAATCTGATGGCATCTGGATTTGAAACATAATCGTATCTGTTAAGATATTGAAATTTCAGGTTGATTGCACTGTCGTACATGTCAAGAAACAAAGGAGACAACGTGTCTGACCTCGCAGAGTATGCAAGAGAACTTCATGAATCTGAATCAAAGGTTATCAACGAAACGCTTGAACCGGTGGAATATCCTGCAAAGAGTGAAAAACTCTTCAACATCCGTGCGGTTATTTGTGATGTCTACGGGACACTTATCAACTATTGGAAACCGGGTTTCAGTTCAAAAAACGAACGATCTGAAACGATTCTTCAATCTTTTCGCATCATTATCGACAAATTTGGATTCCGGGAGATACTCGGCACGTTAAATTGCAATGATGCACCTGAGAAGACACTTAGCGATTTCTATAATGGACTAATTGCGCTCAACCATGAAAAGTTATATAAAAAAGGGGTCATGTATCCGGAAGTAAAAATTGAAGATATTTGGAGCATTATCTATGCAATTCTGAAAAGAAACGGGTACAATTATACAGAATACTGTACTTGTACCGAAAATGATTTTCCACGGTATCTTGCGTACACGTATAATTTTTATTCACTCGGAAGGTCTTTGTATCCGGGTTTATCAAACAGTCTTGAGACACTCAAACTCTCAAATATCAATTTAGGGATTGTGTCCAACGCACAGTTTTATACTCCGATCGACCTTACCTTGATGATTCGGGATCAGAGTAATGAAAAATATGACGATTACAGTGAAATATTTGAGGGTGATATGACGTTCTACTCTTATGAGTACGGTGTTGCAAAACCGGATCAGCTACTGTTCAGAAAATTATTTGATGTTCTCTACGAATATCATATACTTCCTGAGCAGACTGTGTTTGTTGGCAATGATCTTGCAACAGATATTCAGGCGGCAGCAGAGGTTGGAATGAAAACTGCATTTTTTTGTGGTGATCGAAAATCTACGTTTATCAGTTCTGCCGGCGGGGAAGTGATTCCTGATATAACATTTACAACATGGGCGTCTTTGCCGGAGAAACTGTCATTTTACGATGAGGGGGGAAACAAATGCGATTGATACGTGGATGTGTGTTAATGCTGTCAATTGTGTTCCTGGTGTTTTCAGAAGAGTTTCAGTTTAATATTGATTTAAAGGACACCAGTGCATTACCAGCAGCGCTTTTTAAAGCGGTTAACGACGCCTATGATGCTAACGTAAAAGGGCTCGGGCAGCTTGATAAAGGGGATCTTGATGGCGCAATGAGATCATTTAATGAAGCGATCTCGTTTTATTCCGACTATGATGATGCAATCAACAACAGAGGGGTTGTCTATTATCGTAAAGGACTGATTAGTGATGCAAAGAAAGTCTGGGAGGAACTTGCATCACGTAAACCGGAGTATGCAATTGCATCGTATAATATTGCACTGATCTATATCGCGGAACGAAACAGTACTATGGCGGAACGTCTGTTTGAACGTGCAATTAAATTCAATAAAAATTTCGTTGAGGCATATGTGCGTCATGGCGCGTTATTGCTTCAGACCGGAAAAAAAGAAGCCGGACTTGAACAATTAAGAAAAGCCTATAAAATATCACCAGATTATCAGGATGCGTGGAATTTTTATGCACATGGATTGATTGTGACTGGTGATACAGCGGCGGCTATTGCAGTCCTGAAAAAGAAAGAAGATAATCCGGAATCACTAAAAATGAGGGGCCTTATTGAAGTGACAAGGAAAAATTATGCTGCAGCAACGGCATTGTTGACACATGCTGTGTCACTTGGCGCATCACCATCAATGCTTGTCGAACTGGCAACAATACATACTGAAAACGGGAAATGTAAAGAAGCACTGGAAACATTCAGTAAATATTTTTCCCTTAATGTAGCACATGATGCTGATGCGTGGTTAATGGCTGGAATTGCCGCTAAAGAGTGCAACGATCTCTCCCTTGCCGAGTCCTACTTTGAACAGGGTTTACAACAGTATCCCAAAGATGGCATACTTCGCTATAATCTCGGTCAGGTTTACTTTCACAATCAAAAGGGTGATAAAGCGGAGACTGTATGGAGTCAATTGACAGACACACTTAATGATCCATCATTATTCTATATGAGAGCTATTAATGCCCGGCAGAAGGGTAAACTGGACCAGGCTGAAACCTACATTAAAAAAGCGATTGAGCTTGATGATCGCGCGGAATATGATGATTTTCTTGGTGTTGTGTATCATAAGAAGGGTGATGACAAAGCTGCTGCAGAATGTTTTAAAAAAGCACTTAAAAAGAATCCGGAGTTACGTAGTGCACAGCTTAATCTTGCACTTATTAGCGGTAAAGGTGAAAATCTTAACGCAGTCATAGCTGAACTGGAACAACAGATGAAAACATGTACTCCGGATACCTGTGAAGATATGGCGTTACAGTTATCGATCATGTATTATCATTCAAAAAATACCAAAAAAGCGATTGATGTTCTTCTTAAAATAAAAGAAGGTGACAGAGGGGAATCTGTCTGCAGGCATCTTGCAATTTACTATAAAGAAATTAATGAGTGGAATAATGCTATTGAGATTCTTGAAAATGGATCGAAGAGACTTGTATACGATGTTCAAACCGAGTATGAACTTGCGGATGCATATCTGCTGGCGGGAAAGTTTCAGAAAGCTGTGGAGAAATTATCTGCGCTTATTCCCAAATGGACAAGCAATCCCTGGCGTCTCTATTATCAGACCGGTTATGCATATCTTGAGCAGAATGATCTGACAAAAGCCAAGGAGTTTTTTGAAAAAAGCATGAAAAGCAAAAGTGACAATGTAGCTGCCCGCGGACTGCTTGCTTTTGTGCTCAACAAAATGGGTAATGCTGCTGACGCTCGGGTGCTGTGGGAAAAGAATCTCAAAGATGATCCCAACAATCCGGCATTGTGGATAAATATGGGCCTATCATTCGAAAAAGAGGGAAAATATCTTGATGCACTTGAGTATTACAAGAAAGCATCAACATTAAAAAACGATAAGGAACTTCAAATAAATGTCGGTAACGCCTATATGGGTCTTGAACGATACACCGATGCACTTGAAGCCTATAACCAGGCACTTTCGACATCAAAGCGGGATCTTGCAGCATACAACATTTTTCTTGTCGCACGAAAGAAAAAGGATAAAGATCGTGCCAGTAAAATGATCTCAGTTTTACAAAGTGAATTCCAGTCGTCGTCGTTGACAAAAAGAGCACAGTCAGAGTATGCATTGTGGAATAATGACACAACAAAGGCGATTGCTATTCTGGAAAGCATACATGATAAAGACGGAGGAGATTTTATTTCCCTTGCGTTACTTGCAGCAATGAAAGGACAAAAAAATAAAGCTCTTGAGTATCTTAATAAGGTTACACCAGATGAACAAAACCGTAAACAGATTGAAAATGTCAGAGCTCAGATTGCTTTCTCTGATGGGAATTACGAACAAGCATTGACAATTATGAAATCTGCCGGGGATACATCATTTGTAACAAAGTACAATACCGCTTTAACTGCCTATAATGCAAAACGGTATGGAGATGCACTCGCGATTGCGCAAAGTATTGCCGGTGGTGCAAGCGGGGCTGACAAGGCAGATGTTTGCCGGATTGCAGGAAATGCCGCATTTGCGCTAAAGCAGTGGAAAGTCGCAAAACAATGGTACTTGCAGTTGTCAAGTATTGAGCCGCGAAACCCGGTCGTATTGTTCAATATTGCAGTGGCTGCATATAATCTTAATGACATCGATGAATCGTGGAAGTATTATCAGAAAGCAAAAGAGCAAAATTCGTCACTTTACAATAAGGATATTGAGGCTCGTTATGCAAGTACGCAGGTTAAAGCAGAAGCATCTGCTGTACACTACGACTCTGCCGATATTTGGTATAATAAAGCTGTTGATTTACAGACTGCCGGTGATGATTCAAGTGCGGAACTGATGTATAAGAAAGTAGTGGAAAAGGATCCGCTATACAGTCTTGCATGGAACAATCTTGGCGCGATTTACGGGAAAAAAGGGGATATCGATAATGCCGAGAAAGCTTATTTCAAAGCAGTTGAGAAAAAACATGATATTCCTGAAACATATGCAAATCTGGTGAATTTATATATCGAGCTCGAAGAATTCTCCAAAGCAAAACAATGGATTATTAAGGGGATCGGACATAATCCTGACAGTCCGCTGCTTGTTGACATGAGAGAGCGGGTTTCCGCTGCTGAAAAAAAAGCTGCTAATAAAAAATAGGCAGTGGGTGAGAATAAGGCTAAGGTAGAGGTAGAGGTAGAGGAGGAGAGAGAGAATTTACTGCAATTTTTTGTTCTTCCTCAACCTCAACCTCAATCTAAATCTCATACTTATCCTCAGTAAATAACAAGTTCATCAGGTTTGAAACGGTCGGTAGTAGTTGTTTTTAAAGAATTATCAGCAATTGCTATCGCTCCCTGTTTCGCATCCATTTTTACAAACATTCCGCTGCGTAAACGAGCTCCGGCATCTTTTACACCAATTATTACTGGTATCCCAAGCTCACGGGCGATAAGTGCATAGTTGGAATAAATATTATTATTTTCTATAATTACTCCCCGGACATTTTTATCAGGGATTGAAAATGTAGGGTAAAAACCTGAGAGTACAATAATTTTCCCTGCATTCCTTGATAACTCTGCAGGTTGATATGACATACAGATTTCACCCTCAGCATGACCACCACAAACGCCATTTCCCCGAATCTGTCTTGATACCGTAGTTGATTTATTACCCGTTTTACCAGTTGATGTCTGATTGAGCCAGTAAATCGGGCCATTGGTAACGATGCGTGATGGCGGTTCGATCTGGCGGAAATATTTATATTGTTCTTTTCTCTGAGCAATTAACTTTTTGATATTGATAGCCTCATTATTGCTGGAAAAAAGTTTGGGGAGCATTTTGAAATCAAGATAGAAGATATCATCACTTATTTCAATTTGTCCCTTACGCTTGAGATCTTCGCCAATACCGGAAAACATAGCTTTGACAGTTGCATAGATTCGAGATTTATATGTATTGATCATCACACGGTTCTTAATTGTTTTACGCGTGAGTTCGAGTGTTTTTCTGTAGATAATTTTTTTAATACCGGAAAGTTTTTTATCAACGAATTGCTCTGCCTGCAGACGTCGTTCTTCACCGGATTGTTTAGAATGTACAGAATTGGAACCTGCATTTTTATGATACGCACCTATGTAACTAATCGACAATTTTGAATGAATGGATTCATGGTTGTTTATGGCATCCGGAAGATAAGGTTCAGTACGAGTATTGGCATCATGTTCCAGTATATCTGATTGTTCTATGAACTCAGCTATTTTTGATAACTCTGAATGTGTATCTGTCAATGGGATAGTTTTGATATATAATAAATCTTTGTAAAACTGTGATGGTACTTTGTCAAACCAGTGTGTGGTCAGGAATCGAAATGCCCTAAAATACACCATTGACAAATAGTTGTTAATAGCAGGTGCCTTCCAGTTTGAAAAAACATTTTTCTCAAATGCTTTATAGTGTGAATAGATATCAAATGCCGTCATCGATAAATAGTCAAGTTTACAAAAATAATTACACACCTGTTCACAGTTACCCTGAAATTTTTTCATGAAACCGGCAAAAGAAAAATGGTATCTGATAAATGAAATATTGCAGATCAATCGTCTGAATCCGGATACTTCAACCGAATCGTTTAATGATTCGGTTTTATCAAAATTTAGTTTATCAAAACCACGTTGTCCTGTTGTAAAGTCAAGATAGGCAGTGCGTGCACGTTTTGCCGGTAGTATTACCGATGTTAAACGATACAGGTTTAATACGTTGTAATAGGTTCTTCCAAAAATAGAACTAAGAATATTTTCAAGATAAGGGTCAATTTTACGTATCTGTTTCTTTGACATATGCATTGATTTACAAAGCTGCAGAAAAGAATTGTACGATATATGACGAATAAAACCGAAATCTAATGGATAGGTCAGTTGATTTTTATTGTCTGTACCTGTATGATGTTCGCCGGGTTGATTGTCGCGATTTTCAGTATGTTTCAACAGGTTTACCTGAAGCAGGCTAAAACCATTCTGATTTGTCCAGGCCCATTCAATCAGAACATGCGAATTGTAAAGAATCTCAACCTTTTTTGCCAGTTGAGCAAGATCAATAATCTCCTGATACGAGAGGCATGATGCCGATTTGAGATTATCAGGGACTGGACGTCGTTCAACAGCTGTCATGGTATGATTGACAAGTGCCTGAGAAGTCTTGGATATTATTGAAAGAAGACTTATTCTGTCGGTTTCTTTAATTACCTTATATGTATCTGTGTCTGAGATACCTTGCTGTATTCCTGTGCAAAACCCGTATGATGCATTAATGGTAATACTTGATGAATCACCGGTAAGCAGATCTGCTGTTGTGATTATGCCGCTTTTTAATGGGAAAATCATCTCTTGCAGGATTACCGCGATCTCAAATGATGAAGCCGTAATTTCCAATTTATGTGCAATACGATAATTGATTGCAGATGTGGAAAACAGTGACATCCAGCATTCTTTTATTGAGTATATTAATTTTACAGTGTCGGAAACAAGAAGAAACGACTGGTGCTGACCTGCAAAAGAAAGATGTTCATCATTGGAAACAACCGATGAACGGACTGCGATCTGATGTGATTGCAGAGAATCGTATGCGCTAAGAATTTCCTGATAAATGTCTCCGGGAATTTTCGCTTCAAGAATAACTTTTTTAATAAGAGTGGACGCACTTGATACCGTGTCCGGATTTCCTGAATCACGCACTATTTGTTTGAGAGCATTTTCAATAATATGACGTATTTCGGAGTACTCAACAAACTGGTTAAAAAGTGATTTTCCAAGAACAACCCAGGCTGGAACATTTACTTTTTCCCCGGCCAGTTTGTATAATGAAAATCCTTTAACCCCGGACTCTTTTCGGGCTTCATTCTCGTGTGTTTTTGATGTAATAATCATACTGTACTCCAAATTTTCAGATGCGTTCATCATGCGCTATACAGTGATGATTCCCGGTATTGATATTCAAACTGATCCTGATCAACTTATGACGAACGCTGAATAATCAGTTTAAATATCCGGGCAATCTGGTGTACATGCGTTTTTAAAATATCATGGTTTCCACCATTGATATAATGATAAAAAACATTACGATTTATTGTCTTGATTAGCTCCTGCGACTGCTGACAATGTATAGTGGTGTCACTTGTACCGGCAATTATATGCACCGGAGTATCAAGTTCTGCAACAAGTCGAAGTATAGAAGCATATGAAATCACTTGATGTTCAGTTTTTTCACACAAACCACATATATACAATAGTGATTTATTCAATAGTGAGTGTTTATCAGAATCAGAACAATTGCAAGTATTCCTGTTGTTATCTGATATACGGTTTTCAATTTTCATCAGGATTTTTTTTAGCAATCCTGCAATCAAACGGCTTTTCGTTGACAATGCAGATTTGCTGCTGTTAAGAATGTATGGTGATATCAGGATAATCATTGCAATATTGGAATTATTTTTTGCATAATATTCAAGCAGATCCCGGCACCCCCATGAATATCCGGTCAATACCTGATTTTCCCGTTGTGCAATGCAATCAAGAAATGTGTTTGAAAACCCGGGGTAATTTTTTCTTGGATATGCATGTAATGAAATATCGGGAATCAGTTTTTTTAGATCACAGAAGTCTTCTTTGCATCCAGGAGAACCATGAAAGCATACAATCGTTTTGTTTGATGCAGGGAGCTCTTTTTCTGATGGCAATACGGAATCTGGTGAAAACACATCACAATGTTGCTGTTTGCGATTCGTATCTATAGACCTGTGATAAAGGTCTCTGCTGATAATGCCTACATTCAGGCCAGGAAGAGTTGTATTCATAAAATTTGATAATCCTGATGTGTGTTAATCTAACCAAATGCACTGACAATGTTAAGCATAAAGTATGCCATTACAATATATACTGTAGAAATGATACTGCTATTCAAATGATAAAATGTATAAGAAATTGATAAATAAAGGAAAAAACGCAAAAATATCGAAGTGCATACCATAAGATCCTGGTAATACATTGTAAATCTGACAGGTGCGGTGAGTAATTTTGCGTTGTGTTTTTGCGACTTGGTAGAAGCAGGGTTGCATATTTGCAACATAATTGGATTTATTACATATGGCTCAATAAAAAATATAAACGCGATTCAAAAATGTATCGTGACTTGTAATGTGTATTGTTTATAACAAATTAAGCATGTTTCAAAACTGTATTATTATTTACGAATAATAATTTTAGCCTTACAACACCTGATTTGAAATGATTTTTTATTGCAAAAATACACAAAATGATTTAATTTAGTAGTGTTGATGTAATTTGTGATACAAAAATGTATTTGGTAGTGGCGAGATAATAAATTTTTTAAATAGCTTAAACTTTTCAGAAAGGTGCTTATGAGCAGTCGTTTTGAAGTTACACAGATGATTGAGCCGGTTCAGGTAGAGAAGAGTGATCTTCCGACACAGGTTTCCAGTTATTATGGAATGAACACATTCAGTGAAGCTACCATGCAAAAAATGGTGTCTGAGAAGACATTTAAGGCGTTTAAAAAGTGGCAGGATGAGGGTGTTGTGATCACTCCCGGCCAGGCGGATGAAATTGCACATGCCATGAAAGAATGGGCGATTTCAAAAGGAGCTACATCATATACACACTGGTTTCAGCCAATGACTGGACTCACTGCAGAAAAGCATGATTCTTTCATTAATATTAATACCAGTGGATGCGTAATCGAAAAATTCACAGGAAGCAAGCTCATTCAGGGTGAACCGGATGCGTCATCATTTCCTTCTGGTGGTATTCGCGCGACATTTGAAGCTCGTGGTTATACAGCCTGGGATCCATCATCACCAGCCTTTATTACCGAGGTGGAGCTTGGAAAAACACTGACTATTCCGACGATTTTTATCTCCTATACCGGTGAAGCGCTTGACAAAAAGCTACCGCTTCTTCGCTCTGATGCCGCAATCAACAAAGCAGCCGTTGAACTTTTGAAACTTTTCGGTCAAACAGATGTTAAGCAGGTGTATTCAACATGCGGACCGGAACAGGAATATTTTCTTGTTGATGAAGCATATTATCGTATGCGTTCGGATCTTCTTCTTACAGGTCGTACACTTGTTGGTGCACAATCTCCAAAGGGGCAGCAGCTTGAGGATCAATATTTCGGTTCTATCAAAGACCGTGTCCTGAATTATATGCACGATGTGTCAATTGAAGCATTCAAACTTGGTATTCCAGTAACGACACGTCATAATGAGGTTGCTCCTCACCAATATGAATTTGCTCCGATTTTCGAACGATCAAACCTTGCAGCAGATCATAACCAGCAGCTTATGGATATCATGAAGAAGGTTGCACATCGCCATGGTCTGGTCTGCCTTCTCCACGAGAAACCATTTGCCGGTGTTAACGGAAGTGGAAAGCATGTGAACTGGTCAATGGCTGATGACAAAGGGAACAATCTTCTCAATCCTGGTGATACACCTGAAGAGAATATATGTTTTCTGGCTGTGCTTACAGCAGTGATTCATGCAGTGTACACTCATTCAGATCTTCTTAGAGCAGCAGTTGCATGTGCGGGAAATGAGCATCGTCTTGGTGCCAATGAGGCTCCACCGGCTATTGTAAGTGTTTTTCTTGGTGAACAGTTGACAAATGTTGTTAATATGATCGAAAGTGGGAAAATGGAGAAAGCGAAAAAACAGGATCTTGTTGATCTTGGTGTTAAGCTCCTTCCTAAATTCATGAAAGACACAACAGATAGAAACAGAACATCGCCGTTTGCATTTACCGGTCAGAAGTTTGAATTTCGTGCACTTGGCAGCTCAATGAACATTGCAACATCCATAGCAGTTATCAATACTATAGTTTCAGATTCATTGTGTATTGTTACCGAAAGAGTTAAGGCGGAGATGAAGAAGAACGACAACTTTAACGCTGTTGTACTTAAAGTTCTTCAGGGCCTTATAAAGGAGTCAAAAGCGATTCTTTTTGAGGGTAACAACTACTCAGAAGAGTGGGTTAAAGAGGCTGCAAAACGTGGACTTCCTAATATGGCATCAACACCCGAAGCACTCAAGGCATTTATCAAGCCAAAAACAATTGATCTGTTTGAACGTCAGGGTGTTTTCTCTAAAGTAGAACTTCAGGCACGGTATACCATCTATCTTGAGATTTATGAGAAAATGCTTGATATTGAGGCAAAGAGTCTTGCTGAAATTGTAAAAACTCAGTTGCTTCCTGTGGCTTACGATTATCAGACAGATCTTGCTCATAGTCTTGAAATGCTCAAGGATGTTGTCGATTCAAAGATCGCATCAATTGTTGATGGCGCGTTTGCTGACAGAAAAGAAGCATTTGAAGTGCTTACAGCAGATATTTATTATATCAGTAAGAATCTCAAGGCACTTGATGAAGCTCTTCATAAGGCACATTCGATGGATCTTGAAGCGAAAACTGCATTTTTCTTCAATGAAATCAAGGCTCACATGGCTCATATCCGAAAACATGTCGATGCTCTTGAAAGTACTATGCCGGATGCTGCATGGCCACTTCCGAAATATAGAGAAATGCTCTTTATTAAGTAAGTTTTACACTTAGTATTATTGTTATTAAATAGTTGCAGCTGAGACTGAACACGTCTCAGCTGCAACTATTTTTATATGCTTATGTCATTGCATGGACTTCAAATGTCCACACTTTATCGCATAATTATCAATAAAAAGAGTGTGTTTGCGGTTTTCTCTATATATGTTATGGAGTATTACGGACTGGCATATGTCCACATCATGAATTTTTAATTGAATTAGGTGCATCTAAAAAGGGGTAAAAGATGAATAAGGTGGTTAAACTTACGACGATTATTGCATTTAGCATTATGTCAATAAGTCAGGCGCAGAATTATAGTTGGAATAATAATCCCGGTTCGTTACCGAGCGGAATTAAGCATGCAACATATAAAAGTACCGCGATGAATGTTGATATCGGTTATAATATTTTTCTTCCATCCGATTACAACAGTTCAAATGAACGCTATCCTGTTATTTATGCATTACATGGGATGGGGGGAAATGAAAATGAAGGCCCTGAGCCATATTCCAAAGTTTTACAGAGTGGAATCAACAGTAAGGCATTTCCACCAGTCATTGTTGTGTTTGTCAATGGACGCGGTAATACTTTTTATAGTGATTCAAAAGATGGATCTGTAAAATGTGAAACAACAATCAGCAAAGAGCTTATTGCTCACATTGATGCAACCTATCGTACCAAAGCTGACAGAACACAGCGTGCAATTGAGGGCTTTTCCATGGGTGGTTTTGGTGCACTTTTGCATGGATTTAAACATACAGAACAATATACAAGTATCAGTACCTATGATGCCGCATTGGTAACATGGGATACAATCAGTCAGCAGCAGTTTGACCAGTCGATTCCAAGGCAGATATTTGGAAGTGACAAGCAATACTTCACCGACAATTGCTATCCATTTACATTTGCGAAGAAAAATGTTGAAACAATTAAATCCCTTGGAATTAAAGTAAAGATGGTTACCGGTAGCAATGATCTTCAGATGGGACCGCTTTACTATTACAACCTTGCAATGCGTGATACACTTACAAAACTGGGGATGGCTCCTGAATTTAAGATTATTCAGGGCGGATCTCATGGTTCGGGAAGAAATGAAACGACAATTAGAGAAAGCATTATTTTCCACACAAATAACTTTAAAACAACCGGTGTTATTAACAGGCAACCATTATCGTATGCTTCAATGTCTGTATATAAACCCCGGATTGTATCCTCTATGTCAACATTTACCGTACCATCAGCATGGAAAGGTACTGTAAGTGCTATCTCTGTTTCTGATTTAAAAGGCAGGAATATTGGCCTAGTCGAAATCAACGATATAAACAGTTTCAGGATACCATCATCGGTTAGTAACGAAAAACTTCTGATCAGTCCGGTTCGCTGATTACTATTACTGTTCCATACCAGGGTGCGTTTTAATGCACCTTGAGTGTGGAATCAACAACTTTCATCTACTACTCACACGTCTCCATCATCACCAATTGCACCAACAGGATATCCGGCTTTAGCGTCGCTACATGCTGTGAGTTCACTTTCACTTGACGGCTGTTTAAAGACCATTGATGAGCTACTGTCTTTTTTCATTTTATAGTAATCAAGCTACAAATGAATAGTTGTGAAGGTGTATGGATTGTGTAAGTCATAAGTACTATTGTACTGTCCCGCCTGATGCCATCTGGCAACACTTTTGAGTATCACTTTGTAGTACGGGTACTGTTCTGATGGTATATTAGAGACAGGAGCACAATGATGGAAACAAAAATCAACATTCTTGATTATCTTGATTACCGGTCATATCTTAAGGATTATATCGAGTTTGTAAAACTTGAGAATCCATCATTTTCAATGCGTGCTTTTGCGGCAAAGATTCAGTGTAATCCGGGGCAGTTTAATCGAATCCTTAACGGGGAGCGAAATCTGACCTCGTCGTTAATTATTGAGATATGTACAGTGCTTAAATTCTCACGTAAGGAAAAACGATATTTCGAACTGCTTACGGCGTACAATCACTCTAAAAAACAATCTGAGCGGGAGTATAATTTCGGGCAGATGCAGTCATTCAGAAAAGCAAATATCAAGGAGATCTCCGCAGATCAGTATCAGTTGTATTCACACTGGTATAATGTTGTACTTCGTGAGTTGTTATCAATTTACAAATGTACAGATCTAAGCGAGAGCGAGTGTCGAAAAATTGGAAAAATGATGATTCCGCAGGTAAGTCACAGTGAGATTTCGAGTGCAATTAAACTACTCATGGCATTAGGCGTGCTGGAGAAAAATAAGGATGGAACAATCGGGTCGGCAGATGCTTTTACAGCAAGCGGTGAGGCAATTCCACAAGTAATAACGAACCGGTTTTTGCTTGAGTTTACCGATCTTGCACAGCGTGCGGTTGATGCAATTCCCCGCGATCAGCGAAGATTATCAACACTTACATTCAGTGTATCACAGGTCGGATATAAAAAAATCAGTGAACGTATCGATGAATTTAGGAGAGAATTGCTGGCAATGGTTGATGCGGATGATGGTGTGCTTGATAAGGTGTATCATTTGAATCTTCATCTGTTTCCGGTTTCAAAAGGCAGGGTTAATGAGTGAACCTCTTTGTAAACCATTGAAATTTGAGAGTTGATAGAAGAAATTAATGATAGATATACGGAATTGATATAGCGATAAACAGTATAAACAAATAGAGAATTGTAATGAAAAAATTATTTAGGCAGATATTGAGTTTAGTTGCTTTATGCAGTTGTACTATTATTGTTACCGGATGCGGCTTTGCACCCAATGATGATCGGGTGTCAACCGGTGGAACCGGTTCTGAAGTCGTGGGTGTTGTAAACTACCCTGATTCGTCAACTGCGATGAAGAAACTCTTTGGAACGAAGCGGGTATATCCTGTGATGAACGCAGGTGTTTTTATTCATCCAAAGCTATATTATGCAGAGAATGAAAGTGTTAAAGATATTCCTGTTGTGTATACCGAAGCTGATGGAACTTTCAGGATTAAAAATGTACTTCCTGGTGAACATGTTGTGTATATACGGGACAATGCCGGTAAAGCGGTAGCGCGGAAAATTACTGTTCCGGATAATGGAGCGAGAGTCGATTGTGGTACGCTCATTGCAACACCGGTTGCATCAGCACAGATTCAGTATCAGGGTACTATACCGGGAAATGTTCTGTTCTATGTAAGCGTTCGTGGTACAGGAATTACTATCAAGTGTACAGAACGCAATGTTTATGCTGTAATGGATAATATCCCGTTGGGATTGACTGATGGATATACAATTACCATACGTGTTTTGCAGCCATTTAATGGTGGTAAAGATTTTACGGTACCATCATTAAAGATTGGTGACATTACGACGTTGCAGCCGTTTACGGATTTTAACAACTAAAATAACCAGGTACTACTGCTAAATATGGTTAAAAAGAGAACTTTTTAACCATAATAGCGAAGCTTTTACCTTAAAAAAGGAGTTTCTATGAAAATCGTACGTATGACCGCGTTTGTTTTTGTTATGTCAATATTTATGTCGTGTGCTGTTTTTATCCATGACGATGATGATGATCATGAAATAAAAAAACGTGATTCATCAAAAGACACGATTACAATAATTTATTCAAATTTGAATGGAAATCCTTTATCCGCACGTTAACAGGATAGTGACATTTACAAACAGGAGGATTAAATGAAAAAACAACTTGCAATAATAGGAACTTTTATTTTGCTTGTCAATATGAATTGTGCCCTGATGATCAATGAGCCTGACGACCCCTGGGATACATCAACGACACACACATCCCGTAACTATTCAATCAATACGGAATCATATTTCCCGTTTGAAAATAATACCAACTGGTGGAAATTTTCAGAATCATCAGGAAATCCATGTATAATTAAAATCGTCGATACTATTTCGGATGATAATGTTACCTATTATCGAGTGTCATTTATGGAAAACAGGGTTGATACAACAGATGACTGGTTCAAGCATTCTCCCGGCGATATCCTCTTTGGTGCTTCGCTGACGGGAGCCTATGATCGTTTTCTTCCGTCAAGAATAGAGTCACAGGGAGGAAAATATACATGTGGAAGTGATATGATTAATTATCAATATTTTGATTCTGTTGTGATCAATGGTTTAACATTTAAAAAAGTGATAAGTTTACACTATGCTACACCGGTAATTCACGGTTTTGATAAAATTCTGTTTGCTGAAAATATCGGAATTATCATGATGCAGGATCTGGATGGCAGATGGCCGGTTAGCTACACGCTTGACAGTTGTTCTGTTTCCGGGACTGTTTCAAGGTTTTAGTCATCATGATAACCGTTAAAAAAACGTACGCAGCTGATCAGTGATTTTTGTATATTCACCGTGCAGTAATAATGATCTGATTCAAAGGCACGGGTTGAAAAAACGAATTTTCTTTACTGGTGTTACTTCAATTCATGGTTATCCGGTTTTTAGCGCATTTTTAAATGAACCGGATTGCGAAGTATTTGGAATACGTCCTCCAAAGGTACATGAACCCAGTGGAGCAAACGTAATTTCCTGTTGCATAACTAATCGTGATATGCTGTATCATATAAGGAAAACATTTCAACCCACACATGTAATTCATTGTGCTGGAGTTTGTGATCTTGATGTATGTGAGGAGCGTCCTCACTGGGCTCAAGCAATGAACACTGATGGCGCTAATGCAGTTACAGAGGTGTTTAATGATACTGCCAGGATAATCTATTTAAGCGCAGATCTCGTTTTTTCCGGAAATACATCTCCTGATAAGGGGTATAATGAGTGTTGCATACCGGATCCGGTAAGTGTCGCCGGGAAAACAATTGCAGCAGCCGAAAAGATAATAGAACAATGTGATAATGCCTGTGTTGTGCGCCTTGGTTTACCAATCGGTACATCGGTAACAGGTACAAAAGGCGCAATTGATTTTGTCGAAAGTCGCTTTAAAAGAAATCTGCCGGTAACCCTTTTTCTCGATGAATTTCGGAGCTGTATCCAGTTTTCTGATATTGTAAAGTCTGTAATGGCAATAGTCAATCTTGATATTCGTGGATACTGGCATTTAGGTGGGCCGGTAAAATACAGTCTTTACAGTATTGGAAAATACGTACTTGATAAAAAAGGATACCCGGCCAGCCTGCTCAGAGGAATTATGAGAAAAGATGAGCAAAATGGTCCTCCAAGAATGGGTGATGTATCGCTTGATTCATCAAAGTTGGGATCATTACTTGGTTTTTCATTTCGGGATGGATTATCAGTTCTGCTAAATTGATGCATGTCTATCACCTCTTATCTGATTACATCTTTTATATTGTAACAGGTTTGTAATGATGATGGTAATTGGCATTATCAAGTTGGATTACACGTAGAATTAATGGTCAGGTGGCTTGCAGATGTTGAATGTTGTTGTTATGGGAAACGGATGGGCTGCGGAGATGCACATCCGGGCATTTCAAAAATTAGCTGATGTGAACGTTGTTGCAGTATGCGGGCACAATTATGAGAACGCTGCCAGGGTAGCATCAAAGTATACAGTTCCAAATATATATACCGATCATAATCAGATGCTCAGGGAGCAGAAGGCTGATATTGCGGTAGTATGCACGCCAAATTATCTGCATTGTGCCATGTCCATTGATGCAATGCGGGCCGGAGCAGATGTACTTTGCGAGAAACCAGCTGCGATCAATTCTGATGAAATTGACAGTATGATCAATATACAGCAGAGTACCGGAAAAAAACTTGTTATTGCACATCAGAAACGATTTACAACAGAAGCGAAGTATCTCAAAACTATTATATCCAAAGGTGTACTCGGGGAGGTGTACAATGTACATTCACAATGGGTTCGCTGTCAGGGAATTCCTGGAATAGGTGGATGGTTTACTGACAAGTCCAGGTCCGGTGGTGGTGCACTCATCGATATTGGTGTACATATACTTGATTTGTCAATGTGGTTTCTTGATTTCCCGGAAACTAAAACAATTTGTGGAATTTGTGGATCCCGGTTTGGGCATAATGGACTTGGGGCAGGAAATTTCGGCAGGAGGGTATCGGGAGAATCGTTTGTTTACGATGTTGATGACCACGCATCTGCTCAGATAATTACAACGAACGGCATTTCTATTCAGTTACAATGTGCCTGGGCTGCACATGTAAAGGAAGAACGTTTCAATGTCGAGTTATGGGGAGATAAATGTGGCGCATCATTGTGTCCACCGGAGATTTATTCATCATCAAAAAGTTACTGTGCTGCAGATATTCCGTCAATTTCACTTGTAAATGAATATGATCTTCAGGCAGCCGATTTTGTAAATTATTGTGTTTCCGGAGATCCAAAGTATCTCTGCACTGCAGAACAGGCACTCAAAGTCATGAAAATAATCGAAACTATTTACGGGCGATAATATTATCAGTAATACGCATAGCCATATCACGTTAAAAAATATCAGTTCTGATACAGGTGCATTTGATACACAACAACATTAATTAGAAATGAATAAATAGTTGGGGAGTTGCATGGGTAATACGAAATCAGATCAATTAAAAGAATACATTGGCAGGTTTTCATCGGCAGTAATTGCTTTTTCAGGGGGTGTTGACAGTACGTTCCTTGCTAAAGTAGCCGGAGATGTTCTTAATGGTAATGTTCTGTTAGTCACGGCATCATCAAGTACCTATCCCAAAAGAGAGCTTGATGGGGCAATTGCGATTGCGCGGCAGTTGAATCTGCCACATCGGATAATTGATTCAGAGGAGCTTGAGATTGCAGGATTTGCAGATAATCCAAGTGACAGGTGTTATTATTGCAAACATGAGTTATTTGCAAAGATAAAGGAACTTGCCTCATCTGAGAATTATCAGGCGGTATTCGAAGGAAGCAACGCGGATGATCTGAATGATTTTCGACCGGGACGGGTAGCGATTAAAGAGCTGGGAATAGGTTCACCACTTCTTGATGTGCAGTTAACTAAGAATGAAATAAGGGAATTATCACTTGTATTGGGGCTTCCTACAGCTCAAAAAGCATCGTTTGCATGTCTGGCCAGCCGATTTCCCTACGGAGAAAAAATCACAAAGGAGAAACTGGACAGGGTCGGGGAGGCTGAGGAGAAGATCTATGATCTGGGTTTCTGCCAGTTCAGAGTACGAAGTCATGGTGATCTTGCGAGGGTGGAGTTTGCGGTTGCGGATCTGGATTCAGCCTGGAACCAGAGGGCGGTTATAAAAACAATTTGTAAAAATGCGGGTTTTACATACGTTGCAATCGATCTTGAGGGATACCGGACCGGTGCAATGAATGAGATGCTTTCTGATCATGAGAAACAGCTTTGATCATGTTTTTCAATCGGATTTCATTGAACCTAAATGGCGCAGTTGATCGCGGCGCAGAACCGTAACCTATTGAGCGCTAAGCGTTTCAAACCTCTTGACCTTATCACCCTTCGATAAAGCCTGCGAGGTTTTCAAAGCTTATCATCTCAATATCT
>JAAZBG010000262.1 GCA_012513915.1 Fibrobacter sp. | reverse complement strand
CTTTTGCAGGTAGTCAACCAGAGGCATGCCCATACGGGTTTCAACGATGGCTTTATTCAACAGCGTTTTGTTGTGCATGAAAAACCAACAATCAAAAATATCCCGGTTGGTCATTACTGTACGGTCAAGCATGGCGCACAACTTATGAGCAAACATGTCTGGGACAACCATGACCTGCATAGTAACCCCCAGCAAATTCTTGACTTCATAGAGGTCGTTGAAATTACGGTTGGAAATCTCGACTTTCAACTTGCGTTCTCCAGCCCCATAATCAAGTACGCATAGTGGACCGTAAAACTTTTTTGCCTCATCATGAATGGTGCCGTGTTTCAATAGAATTTCCCGGACTTTTCCGTATACCATCTCTTCTTTGGCTGGATTAAGTAGGTTGAAGCCCAGTTCGACTGAAAAACGTGGTAAATCGTAAAAGAACATCAGTGCCGTACCTCCCTTAAAGCCAAGTGCGATAGCCAATTCCTTGTCCTCGTATATGTCCTTGAGAATTTGGAACAGATAGAACTTATGTTTGTTAATATCAACCATTCTGTAGAAGTTTTGCAACCCTCTTCTCCAATGCAGCCGATTTATAGGCCGGAAGAATGCGACCTATCAGTTGTCTGTCAAGCAGGTTAACGTTGTCAACAAAAAAATCCTTGTTGAGATAGAGCATATCAAGGAACGCCCTTTCAGGGGTAGCCATATTAACATGATCACTTGTGCGTGTAATCCCTGTCATATCCATGATACAATCCTCCCTGATTCTGCGGTAACTGTACGTTTTGCCATCTATCACCACCTCGCGTGATAGGTAACTAACACTGGTACAGCGTGAATCATATTGAAAGACAACCCCGGCCTGTTGTAGAACATATTCCAGCGAAACATAGGAGGGTGTATAAAGCACGTTGGCCAGTTCCAGTGGATTGTATCCGGGTTTGGCGTAAATACCTTTGCGCGGGTTTAACACCCTGCCTGTCTGAACATAATAACCCACCCGGTCGCTCAAATAGTTGTTATCCTCCAACGGAAAAAGCATTGCGATATCCGATAACTTAAACACCGTTCGCTTGTCCTTATAAACCTCCAGTATGAAATCTTTTCTTTCCATCCATGAACCAATAACGGGAATTATTGCCGTTATTAGTTCACGAATATAAAAAAAGTATGTGGAAAAACAATAAATACCGATTTTAAACGAAGTTTCGCAGATTCGAATCTCGTCAAATTGCAAAAGAGCGTGATAAATCATACTATTTTCGTTTATAGACGAAAATAGGCAAGCTTTGCTCAAAGTATTCGGCTATGGACGAAATCAATACCTGGTTATGACACAACATGTTATCATCGCTCTACGCATGAGTCAAACACGGATTTTTGCCGGTGATCCTATAATCAGCTTTAATTCTGATAATATTTTCAGATGTGTTTGAAAATAGCTATGTTTGTGAAAAATATTCAAGTATGATTGAAATAATTGATTCCATAAGAAAGTACAATTTCTGGGACAACAATCTGATTGACATGGGCTATCCCCGAACATCTTACACCAATAAAGTTGGTCAATACATTGGCAATAAGTTGGTAAAAGTGCTTGTAGGTCAACGACGTGCAGGGAAAAGCTACATCTTGCGCCAAATCGCATCCAAGTTGATTTCTGAAGGTGTTCTGAGTGAAAACATTCTTTATATCAACAAAGAGTATATGGAATTAGCCACTTTGCAAAGTGCTGCGGAATTGGAAGAACTCTACAACGTTTACCGACAAACATTCAATCCAACGGGCAAAGTCTATATTTTTATGGACGAAATACAATATATTGATGAATGGGAGCGGTTCATTAATTCTCATTCTCAGGATTTTGCCGAGCCGTGTGAACTATTTATCAGCGGCTCCAACTCCAATCTTTTGTCGGGAGAGTTAGCCACGCTTTTGTCAGGACGGTACGTTGAATTTGAAGTGTTTCCGTTCAGTTACACGGAATATTGCGGAATAACCCGGAAGGAAATAGGGAGCAGCAGTTACAAAAAATACCTTCAAAGCGGTGCGTTGCCCGAACTTTTCAATCTGCCCAACGAAGAAATGAAGCGAAATTACGTATCGTCCATCAAAAATACGGTGATGTTGCGAGACATTGTGGGACGGTATAAAGTGAAGGACGTGAAGCTGTTGGATGATTTGTTTGTCTATTTGATAAATACCTCATCCAATCTGATTTCCATCACAAATATCATCAACTTTTTCGCATCCAAAAAGAGGAAAACAAACTACGAGACCTTGTCGTCATACATCAATTATCTCGAGAATTCTTTCTTGGTTCATCGTGCCGAACGCTATAATATTAAGGGCAAAGACACGATTTCGGGCAACTGCAAGTATTATCTGAACGATTTGAGTTATCCAAATTATCTTTACGCCGGATACGGTTACGGTATAGGTTATTTGTTGGAAAATGCCATTTATTTGAGTTTGCGGCGCGCCGGTTATCAGGTTTATGTGGGAACGATAAAAGACACCGAAGTTGATTTTGTGGCGATAAAAGGCGAGCGGAAAATATATTTGCAGGTTACATTGCAACTGACAGAAGAACAAACGATCGAACGAGAATACCGCTCATTGAAACTAATAGATGACAATTTTGATAAATTCGTGGTAAGTATGGACGATTACATAATCCCGACCAATGAAGGCGTGGAACATATTTCAGCGTGGAAGTTGGATGATTTTTTGAATGCAAGTAACTAGAATAATGACGATGTGCTTTTCGTCTCGCTTGGATTCCCCCCGTTTGTATCTTTATGATACAGATGGAACCTTGAAGCTTCAAAAGTCGTTGGACGAACCCATGTTTAAAAGTCGCCTCGATTTTAAAGAACGTGAATGGTTGGTTTACCGTCATCAACCTGCTTGATGAGGACAGACTTATCGCGTTCGATGCCAAAGCGTCCGCCTTTTGTGTGTATAATTTGTAATCTGGAAAGAGTCGCTTTTTAAAAATTAACTTAGTTTGTAAACAAATCTGTTTACAATTCATATCATTTCAGTATGAATAGCGTTGGACAATACATTGAATCTCTTGTCAGTAAGAGCGGGTGCCGTCAATCAGACATTGCACGGTCTATTGGTGTACCGCGTCAGTTGTTGAGTCTGATCCTTAGCGGAAAACGCGAATTGTCCATGCCTGTGGCAGTAAAACTGGAGTCGTTTTTCAATTTGTCCGAAGGGGTACTATTGAAAATGCAGGTCGTAGAGCGTGTGCATACCTACAAACAGGGTATTAAAAGCAAACTGTTTGAAAAGTTACGTAAGGTCAATGCTTTTTGGTCGTATGCCGAGGTGTCCCCTGAACGTGTTCCGGAGAAGAACTGATCGAAAAAACGTTTGTTTCGCTCGATTTAGGTGATATAGCGTTACTATTTGAGCTCTATCAGCGGGATTATATCCGCAAGGTTTGGAAACATAAAATGGCCATTCAAGGAGATTACCTTTACAATCTGAATGTCATGATTGCCCTTTATTACTTCGATATCAAACAGCCTGAGAAATACCTCAGAAGGGTTGAGAAGGCGCATGTTAACCAGTTGTTGAGCTATGCGTAAAGGATTGACTGAAAAAATCGAAGCTATCATCGAGAAGGTGGCTGGTATGGAGAGCATAAAACCCTATATCCTTTGTGGCGGTACAGCGCTTGCACTACTAATTGGGCACTTCAAAAGCGAGGATCTGGACTTAATGAGTCGACCCTGAAAAATCATATAAATATTTGTATATCAGCAAAATAAATCACAATAACCCTTTGAATATTTGCAGAAAAGCCGTATCTTGAAGCCAGAAACCTGCAAATAATTGTAACTATGTTAGG
>JAAZBG010000261.1 GCA_012513915.1 Fibrobacter sp. | reverse complement strand
GGATGAGTGTGATTGGGGAAAGATCAAGTGGCCTTCTGAAGAAAAATATGAGCCGGATCATTTACTAAGTAGTGATATCAGTTCTATTTTTGAGGATGTATTTACAAAAGGTGCAAATCTGGAGGTATATGATACAAATGGTAAAATGGTAGACATCGATGATGTCATTAAAGAATTCGTAAAGTTAATTGATCAAAGAAACAACCTTCCAAGAACAAAAAAGACAATGGAGGCAATGGCAATTCGAATTAAGAAAGAACTTGAGAATCGATATGTGAAAATCAGTTTTTTTACGAAGGGTTTACGAGAAGACCATTTAAAGAAATACCTCAAGAATGAGCTAAATAATGTTTTTAAAAGCAATGTCGATCCAACTTTGCAGTTAATGAATCGGTTGAAATAGGAAAAAAGGTGTGTAATAATGTATCAATATTTGGAACAATTATCAAATTATTTGTATGAGAATCATCCAAAGATATTTAATCTCATAGCTTATGTTTATAGTGAATTTAGAGAATTATCAATCTATCCTAAAGTAATATTAGCACGTCCGGAATTAATTGCGTTTTGCTGTATTATTTTATTTCTATTCTGCTGCACCGGAGGATTCTATTTCTATGGAAAACACCTGAAAAAGAAATTAATGATGGTTCAGCAATGGCCAACAGTAAAAGGTGTGGTTGTAGAATCAGGTATTCTGGGAAGTACTAATTCACGAGTAAATAGTAATATCAATTCAACAACTTATTCTGCGCAAATCAAGTATACCTATACCGTTTTTAATAAGGAATATACAAGTAGTAAGCTTAACTGGGGTGGGCGTTTTGAATCTTCATCAAAGGAACAGATTCAGGCATACGCCGATATGTACCCTGTAGGTAAAGAACTTTGTGTCTATTACAATGAAACCGATCCTAAAGAATCGATTGTTGAGATTGATATCAAGAGTAATACGTTCATTTATAAACTGGGCGTATTTATGTGTGGAATTATTGGAACTGGTTTTTTTGCCGGATTAATTATTAGTATGGGAAATGAGCGAAGGAACTATGAACAAAGAGAATATGAGAAATATCAAAAATCACCGCAGTATCAGGAGTATTTATTGGAAAGTAAACGAATTGAGGATTCATTACAAAATGAACAATTAATAAACGACACAGTAGTACCATCATCAGAAGTTACAAGTGAGGAATAATTGAACTATATTTACAATGTAGAGTTGTTTGCATCCAGATGCATTATTGAGATACACATGAACGGATTATGTGTGTTCAGAATTGACGCAGCCAAAGGGTCAAGCGTAACATATCCGCTTAATACTGAGCTCGCAGGTGATAATTCACTTAAACTTGTGTTGTATCCAGTTCTTCTTGACACAGGGATTCTGTCCACTCCTGCTGACATAGTTGTCGAGGGTGCTATTAAGCGCTACAATTCGGGTGATGTAACCGGCCCGGAATGTGGAGATCTTCTTATGTCGATTGATATTGAGGATATTCAAGCAGCATTCGATCCGGAAGCGTTATCTGTTCAACAGTTGAAAGATCTGTTTCCATTGACAAAAACATTTTCCTTTGAGAGTGAAGGAATCAGTTTTAAAAACAGATTGATTGATGCTCAAATAATAACAGATAAAAAAGAAGTCATTGAATATGCGATTAAATTACGTGACATCATAAAACGGCAGGATTTGGAATCTCTTTACAAAGAATATCAGCCAAAACTTGATGATTATACGCTTGCATATCCGGAGGAATTTCCTGAACCGGAAATCTGGTTTGCAAATTTGTTCAGAGATGACTTCTTTCCCGGAGGGCCGGTCGTTGAATTTGAACGCGATGACATCGTTGCCAGACCGTGGTGTGATGGCCGGATCTGGGAAGTGTTTCGCAAACCGTATCAGCCTTTTTTTATGAATAAAGGCCTTGATGGAGATATCAATATGATTGAACTGTATGTTGGCAGGGTTGATGGGAAACTGAAAATTATCCGGTGATAAAATAAATAATAGAGATGTATGATGTAAAACGCAAAATGTAAAGGCTTCTTTAAAGATGATAAACAATCAGTTCGTTCTAAATTTTCCTGATGGCTGGAAAGAATCAACAGTGTACACTTTCGAAGGTCCTGAGGATAGCGGTGTCAAGCATAACCTTGTATTAATGATTGATCATGATATTGACAAAAAAGCAGATCTTGAAGCATATGTTGCCTCACGGATTGAACATCTTGGCCAATCATTACCATCATTTGAACTGCTTTCAAAAAAGGCATCACTTATCAGTGATAGTCAGGCTGTGGAAATCGTATATACGTATACACCGGGGACAATTCCGCTTTTTCAGAAACAATATTATATTCACAAAGTACCTACGATCTTTCTTTTTACAGCAACATTTATCAAGAAAACACTGCGTACACTTGAACCGGAAATTGATGCAATAGTGCATTCGTTGAATACAATTGATGAAAAGAATGTTGTGGACCATTTTTACAAATAGATACTGCGATTGTATAAATAAACAGGATGTTTACCATTATGAGTAATGAGTTTCAAGCACCCACCGACAAGAAAAACAAGATAAAGGTTGAATCTGAAATTGTAATCGCGCAGTTTCAGTGTAATGCTGCGGTTGCTAACAATGAAGTACCGGTGTATGTGAAAACGGTATTTGTCGGTGATGGTGCATCGATAGAGATCAAGGGAAAGAGCAGTGAGGGGAAAGCACCGGGAACGATCAAAGGAGAGGTGCGTAATAATTGTTTTTACGGGAAACTGCTGATTCCGGAAAAGGTGAAGGATGGGGCAGAGATCTGGTTTGAGGCAAAACTCCCAAAGCACGGGTGTAAACTTGATTCAGAAAAAATTCCGGCGCGCCCGATAATCGAAATGAGCCGCATGGAGTGGGATCGTACAATCGTACATCGCGGGGAGATTGCAAAAGCAACGATAGAATTTGCGGATGGAGTAACTGATGGCACAAAGGCAACTATGTCAATTTACGAATACAGTCCGGAAGGGTACCATACAAAGGTCCTGCGACAACCGATGATTGTCGAAAACAGTAAACTCGAACTTAACTGGGTGTTTGACTACAAAGACGTTGACAAAATACCAACACAGGCCGAGCTCGAACCGAAAGGCAGAACCTACGCTCCGCCGAAGTTTTTCTTTGTTGTGGATATTAATGGTGTCAGGGTCGGGGAGGATCAGATGGGTGGGCTTCTGGAGTTTCGGGATAAGTTGAAATTTCAGGTTCTTGATGAATGTGGAGTCCCGATTAAGGATAAGGAGTATGTACTTTCATTGCCGGATGGTACAACAAAACAGGGAAATCTTGATAACGATGGAATGATTAGTGAAACAGATTTACCACCAGGAAAAATATTCGTTAACATACCAGAATACCCGGATTTGATTATAGAGGATTGAAATATATAGAGGAGCACTATTGATTTATGGACAATACCGAACTGCTATGGATTAAAAAACTATTTGAAGAAAATAGTTTTGATTGGGTATATGGATATACTCTGCCTAAAAAACCATGCTTATCTGATAAGTATAAAAAGAGGTACATTGTTAAGGCTGGAGATACACTTGAATCAATTGCAAATGATATAGTAGGTAACAAGGAAAACTTATATGCAGATATTTCTCCGAAATTTAAAAATTATCAGAAAAGTTCAAATAATGAACCGTGGAAATTTTTCGCTGAGTATAATTATGGCACATCAGTGCAAGCGAAGATAAATTGGGTGTGCTGTGAGTCTCACGGTTTTAATGAAAATAGTAATATCTCTCCAGATAAAAAAACATATAAGTTCAACGGTGGTGAAGTTCTCTATTATCCAATACGTCAACCGATTTTATCAGGGACTGAGAAGATTGGAATTGTAACAACAGATGTTCCGGGTTACATTCTTTTTCCATCATTTGCAACGCCATCAATTGTACAAAGTGGTGGAAAAATATCCTTAATGATTCTTTCCAAAGAAGCATTGACACCATCAATGGTAAATAGTCATCTTAAAATTGTATCTTGGTCTGATCCTGATGGTGAATCTGTATGCAAGATAAAAGATATTTCATTTAATGATCCTGAAGGTTATAAAGGATATAAAAAATCACTAACAGGTAGACCAACTACTGCAGGCATTTCATGCAGCACAGTGGAAATCAGTGAAACAATTATTGACAAAGAAGCTGGAAATGCATTTGTTCCGGATATTGAATTAATATCTTCATTAAAAAAAATCGGATTGAGTACGTTGAACAAAGTATGCATCGATCTGTGTTACCTGAACGATATAGCAGATGGTTTTTACAATCTCTTCTGGATTAACCTCGGCCAGGAACTTGAAGATAAAATACTGCAGCAAAGATTAGTTGACGAAAACATTCTTGGAAAGCGTATTCAAAAGCATTCTAATGGATATTATTATAGCTGGGAAGTTGAAGAGAACTCTTTTTATCTTGAAAACATAAGTGAATCTCTTCCAATTGCAGGATACCATCCTTTACTCATTACGAATAAAGAATATTGTAACTATGCACATCTAGGCGATCTGCATTGCGTATCCCGTCTTTCGCTGCTTAAATTAAGTAAAGCAAAAGTAATTGACCATGATAATATCGATACAATAGGTAGTTTGATAAATGATTATGTTAGTACTGTAAAGAATTTACTATTTCAGAAAGAATTAGAGGATGTTGATGCGTTTTTAATATCCGGAGATTTAATTGACTTTATGTATAATTTTTACCCTGTACAAATGATAGAAGAACGGGAAAAGTTACGAAGAGAGGGGAAAAACGAGGATGCTGACAGATTGGCTTTCGACAATTATTACAATACACCTGGAAAAATCTGGGATGCTGTAGGTGTTAATAACAGGGACGATACAAGGGAAAAATATGAATTAGGTGTTGATTTAGTAACACTTTACGGTATTATATTAGAGCTCTACCAAAAGGTAAATAAACCGGTTTTTATTGTGACTGGAAACCATGATGCTTACGAGTACCCATATGGAGTTTCCCCACGTGTGCTGTTTGGGCAGATTAAAGCAAATGCTGGTATTCCAGCAGATATGAATCTTACGTTTCATGAGGCAATTCTGGTTTATGGAAAGTATTTCGATGCTGTTATTAATACTGGAAATTTTTCCCCTAAAATGATGTCGATTGTATATAAGCTATTTACTCCTATGACCGATTATGTTATATCTGGTAAAAAGTGGTCTATGATTGGTTTTGGCTGGGGATCATCTGAGGTTATACAAGATATGATACCAAGAGGGCAGGGGAAATGGGGGGGATTTTTAGGACATTTACCAACTGCCAGTGGATCACTTACACAAAAACAAGTTGAATTAATGAACTTTGTTGTAAATCTAAATAAAAAAATTACGCTTTTTTCTCATTTTACTATTCTTAGTTTTGAACAAAGTATTTCTTCTGGAGGTAACCCTTCCGGGAAATTGACGTCTTTTGCTGAATTTAATAAGCGAAACGCGGGAACTTTTGAGTTACAAAGAAGAGAAATTCTTAAGTATATTGTTGATGATCAAAAAATTGAAATTGCACTTTCGGGGCATGCGCATCGTCGTGGTTTGTATGCTATTTCAACTATTGGTAAAGATGTAATTGAACAAATGTTTTCTTTTTCTGAGATTGATAAGGTTAAAAACTCAACAAAGATAGTAGTATCAGATTCTTCCGGTCCGATTTCAAAATATAATGAAAAGGGGGAATTCGCAAATAATGGATTATGTACGCCGTCAATAACAAAGGTTATATATAATGATAATGGCGAAGTTGCTGCGTTAGAAAAAATAAGTTCAACTAACGCGAACGCAAAACCACGACTTGCAGTAGCATTAGATTATTGGTACATAATAGGTGAAAAGAATTTTTTTGAATCATTTAGGTCAAAAGAATACACCGAGCGAGAACTAAAGAACCTTTCAAAAATTGAATTTGAAATTGAATTGACAGAAGATTTTTGGAATTTAGAAATTATATGTGAAAAAATTGTTATTTTCGCTCAGGGATTGAATGGATGTGATGAATATCAATTAATGATTCAAGGAAAACCATTACAAGTATTGATCAATTCAAGCAAAAAAAAATATTTTTATATAAATGCAGATTTAGCTTATAATGAAAAAAATATTAGATTGTTTTTAAAACAGATTAAAAAAAATTTGGGTGAAGAAATGTCTTGTATGTACTTATCATTTATATATAATTCAAATGCAGCTAGAATCAAAGATGAGTATAATTGTAAATCTCCATACAATTTCAAAGCACAAGTTTCATGGAAAATATCAGGCTTTTTTACTGGCAAATCATTTATTGCTTTTGAAAGAGATAATGCGTGTAAAGAAATACCTGATTTTAAAGCAAAAAGTAAACATAATCCCAAGATATATTAAAATGAAATGTTATTTTACTTGTTCTACTTTATTAATTTTAATTTGCATAATAGGAAATAGTTGTATGAAACAAGATTTATCAAATGATATAGAAAAATTGTTACAGGATATTCCAGCATTAAATAAAAAAATCGCAAATGAGGGGCTGAATCTTTCAAATATTGTAATCGCTCAAAAGACTATTGATGGCCTTATTGTCAATAACAGTACATGGAAAAATGTTGATTTGAAATCTGTTGAAGGTGTAGGAGTTGTATTTAAAGGTTGTACATTTGAGGAATTCAATATAATTGAATCTAATATATTAAGATGTACATTTGAAAATTGCATTTTTAAAAAAAATAAGTTTGCATCATCGAATTTATCGGGGTCAATAATAAAAGAATGCCATTTTGAAGATGGCTCGCTTAATGATTTGGATTGTAACGATATAGTAATTGATCAATTAAATATGGTTGATATTAAACTAAATAAGGTTGTTAGCTATGATGCAAAAATTAAATCTGTAAAGCTTGACAAATGTTCAATAGAAAATACAGGCTTTGCTCGGGCAGATATTGAAAACGTAAAGATACTTAACACAAAAATTAATGTATTAAATTTTGCGGGATGTAAAATATCAAAATCGGATTTTTTTATTCAAGGTATCAGTATTGATTTTGAAGAATGTACAATTGTTGATTGTATTTTCAATGGTACAGGTTCTGTAAGTTGGTTAGACTTTACAAAAGTAACAGGAAATAAAATTAAATTTGAAAATTTTAACGAAATATATTCATTTGGATTTACTAATGCTGCGATTGATACATTGGTAATCAGAAATACAAATGCTGATTGGATTGTTTTCTATGATGCAAAAATATCAAATGCCTTATTTGAGAATTCACAATTTATTTCAGATCGGTATGATGGGGCAACCTTAACGAATTGCACCTATAGAAATATAGTCT
>JAAZBG010000260.1 GCA_012513915.1 Fibrobacter sp. | reverse complement strand
TGAATTTACGAAATCTCCTTTTTTGTTGTGAGTTTCGCTGGTGAGTGATTGAAGTGGTGAATGTGGTTATACGGTTAATACGGTAAAGAGATTAGTACGATAAAAAGGATTCATGGTGTGAGCTGAAAACAGGGGATATGTTTGGAACTTAAATTCGAAACGTGGGAGCCTGTTTTTTTGATGGGCTTTTTTTGACGGGTAAAATATGTGGTTTATTATGGGTGTTTTTCATAAGACATCTATCATAATAAACCACAAAATATAGTGTTTGCGCATATTGACGAACACACTCCTATGGGTGTACAATAAATTCTGAGGGGTTTTCAAATATATTCATTTCACCTTACTGGGTGAACACGATGAAAAGGAGTATAGATATGAAACATTTTATTAAAAAAGGGAATCTTTTTGTCTTTTTACTTGCATTGTCCATCTTGTTTTCGGACACTGCGTTTGCGAATGTCCTCGCAACGACATCCTATCAGACAGAACAGACGACGGCTACATCTGATAATGCTGTGATTTCTGACGGCACAATATCAGATAATTTCAATGAACCGGCACCAACTGAAAATGAGCCAGCTATCAGTGATAATATAATTGATGAAGGTGAAATCAGCGATAATTCGGTCAGTGAAAATGCAGTCAGTGAAAATACAATCAGCGAAAATACAGTTTCAGAAAATACAATTTCAGCTAACACGATTTCTGAAAACATGATTTCTGCAAATGAAGTATCCACCGGTGATTATTCGAAAGAATTTAAGCAGGTGAAGGACGAGCTGGGAAAAGTGCTTGCAAAAAAAGAAGTCATGGCGCTTGTCTATTTGCAGGATACATATGAAGTAAAAGAACGTCCAATCAGTGTTTCTGATAATGCTGCAGGAATTGAAAATCCAACTGTAGCATATGCCCCAAGTGCACAAACAGTTTTCATCAAAGATGTAGAGCTTTCTGATTACGCATTTTGGATGAAAGTTGACTTTTTAATGGACGAGCAGAATTATTCTGGTTATATTCTGTTAGATAATCTTGCATATTCTGACGAATTATTGATTGAATGGTTTGATGAATATGTGGCACCACTGAAAGATCAGATGAAAAAAGATCTGGCATTTTTAGCACAGGTAGAAACAGGAAAACAGGTTGCAGAAGATATTTCATTTGATCTTGACAGTATCAATTCTGCTGCAGCTGATTCTTTTGACAAGAATTCTGTCAGCAAGAATTCCGTTAGTGGTAATGCTTTTAGCGGAGAAAAAATCAGTGTCAGTGCAAATACAATGAAAATGCTGAAAGAGTTTGAGTCAAAGAATACTTCAGCATATAGTTTGTACGCAAATGCATTTGGTGAAAACTCGGCAGTTGCTTCGGCTAAACCAGGTTCGACGCAGTTTCCTGATGTTAATCAATTCCCGAATGATTATCAGGCAAAGTTAAACTCATTAAAGATACAACATCCGAACTGGAATTTCGTTCCTATGAATATTAGAGGATATACGTTTGGACAGTTTGTAGCGGATGAACTCCAAGGTGATAGAAGTTTGATTCATTCTTCAGCACCGTCTTATTTTAAAGACTCACATTATGGTGGAGACTGGTATCGTGCTACATCACAGGCGGTAGACTATTATGCAAGACCAATTAACTTTTTGACGATGCAGGGAATTTTCCGATTTGAGCAATTATCCTACAATGCATCTTATCAAAATGCAGATGCTGTTCAGCCATTACTAAATAATACTTTTATGAGTGGTCAGATTCCGGGTACAAGCACTTATTATCGTGATGAGTTTGTAAAAAACGGATATGATAATAACATTAGTCCAATTTAAACTGTACCCCTTGTCAAGGACATTTTTAAAACTTGAGTTCCCTATTGTTGGACACCTCAGTTTTGCATAAATCCCTGCTCTTGGACATGTTCAAGAATCAGCAAGCCCCACATAGTGGACAC
>JAAZBG010000259.1 GCA_012513915.1 Fibrobacter sp. | reverse complement strand
GAGCCACTTACTTTTGGTCCACTGCTAACAAACTTATTCTCGTTAAGAAAATTATACGGGCCATCGACACGGGCCTCGAATACCGGCACAAGTCCATTTGCTCCACAGTTTCGAACAATAATAATTTCACCATCATTGGGAGCAAGTGCATACCGTGCGTCAAGTGCCCCATTCAGCTGATAATCCGCGCCACCGTTTATAACCTTTCCAACAACTTTATCTGCTGTAGTTCCCCCGGTTATCGGAATAATATTTCGGGAACCGTTTTTTGATGTAAATCCTATTGAGGCGCCAAGTGAAACATTCTCAGTGATAACCACATTACCTGGATTCCCGGTGAACTTTAAACACTCCCATGTCTGATTGGCGACACCTGATGGATCTTTGATCTGGACTTTTGTTGATGGCAACGTGACATTCGTAATATCGTAAACATCCATAGAAATTGTTTTTCCTACGGTGTCAACAATACGGGTTGCTGCAAACTTGCCGGTATGAAGCCACGTATAGGAACTGGAGTTTGGAGCCTCGAAATCAAGGACCACTCTGACATCGCTGGTACCTGCTGGTGCAACACCTGCATTACGCATAAGAATCGGTTTACTATCACTTGTCTTAATAATAATAATCTGTTCAAGTTCAATAGAACCGGTAGAGAGTGTCAGCTCATAATCAAGCCCGCCACTATACAACGTTCCGTTAAGTTTTGATCCCTTGATTTCACCGCTATTAACATCAAAAAACCGTCTGGTGCCGAATTTCGTTTTCCCGACATCATATTTTTTCAGATACTTCATCGTTACGGTAAATGCCTTTGTTCCAAGTTCCGGTGGCGGGATACCATTCGGCATGAAACATGTCCAGGATTGATCCGGCACAATGGTTGTATTATCTAAAGATACACCCTCTGGTGCAAGCTGGATTTTCAGATCTGATACCTCAAGAGATTCGATCGCAACAGCAGTCCGGGTATATCCGGTTTTGCTTACAATAATCGAATCAACAGCCATTGCAGCAGCACTTTTAAACAGGCCCCTGCTATCCTCAGTACGACCCGATAACTCACTATATACTGCTGAATTCATGTGAGACTGCGACAGAAAACGTGTTGAGTAGGTGTTCTCTGATGTCTTTATCATACAGACATAGACGCCATCAGGAAGCACCGGTAATTTCATGCTTGATACCCCAGCAGCCATCATATCGGAATAGAGCACTTTTGCCAATCTTCCATTGAGATCATGAATGGAAATCTGTACTTTTTCATCACGGGAAAGTGAAAAATGCACCCGGCCGCGGTCGATGCAGTGAGCAGATGCCTGTATAGCAGCACTACGATTTGTAACAGCGGTACCAGCAAGTAAAAATGTACCATCGCTACCTGTTTGTACCGAAAGATCACGATTGAGGAGTTTCACAGTGGCACCAGTTAGCGGTGAATTGGTGCTCTTATCAAAAACGGTTCCGGAAATATTTATCTGATTCTGTGCAGAAAGCACTGCTGTAAGCAACAGGATCACATAACAAAGCTTCACAATCATTTAATGCCTCCAATAACGTTCGATTGTTTGTTAAGTCTCGTCCATGACCCCCGAATTTTTTCGTAGTAGTAAGCCTGTAATCCCTTGTTAATGTGATACAACCTACGATTTTTCAGCATCTCCCCGATAAGACACCGATAAATCACTCCCCTTTAAGCCTGTCATAAATTTTGAACTTCTAACAATATAATCAATTACGACTGATTTTTCATATATCTTTGCATATTCTGTCACTGCTATTCAACAGTGACAGAATATGCACCACTATGAAGTGTCTCTGCGATAACCGTTTTTGTCAATACACCTTCACGCAGTACCTTGACAGTAGACGAATCGGAAAATTTAATTACCGTTGATGGCTGTGATGGTGGCAGGTGGCCAGCATCTATCATAAAATCAATCCCATGGCGTAAACTTGAGAATATGTAATCAGGATCAGGATTGTACTGCTCACCACTTACATTGGCACTTGTTGAATAGATGGGAAAATCAACATGGTTATACAGCATGCTAATAAATGGATGACCCGACACCCGTATCGCGGTTCCGTCAGGATTACATTCTGATGTGACAACAATAGTTAATAATCCGGGCCAGAATTTTTTAGTGAGATAATGTCCGGCATCAGGTGTATTGTCAAGCATTTCATTGAACACACTATTCTTTCCCGCCAGATGAATCATTGGATTGCTTGCCGGGCGTTTTTTTGCTTCGTAAATTGCGCTGTGTACCGATGCAACCTGTGTACTTCCACCTATACCATATATGGTTTCGGTAGGATAAACAAATACTGCACCACGGGCAATCTGCGATGCAATATCATACATCAGATGGTCGTTACCGGGTGCAATCAATTTGTCAAGTTGAATACGCTCAGACATCATTATCACCAAACTGTTTTCTGTATTCTTTCATTTTCGATTTCAAAAGTGTATCACCGGTACCAAGAATTTGTACTGCAAGCAGTGCTGCATTCTTTGAGTTTCCGATTCCGACACACGCCACAGGAACACCTGCCGGCATTTGAACAATTGAATACAACGCATCCTGACCACTCAGCGGTCCTCCATCCCCTGGAACACCAATCACCGGTAGTGTTGTCAAAGAGGCAATCACACCAGGAAGGTGTGCCGCAAGACCTGCGATTGCTATAATCACCGCAACCCCGTCATTCTCGGCAGTTAGCGCAAATGCCCTGATTTTATTTGGATTTCTATGTGCTGATATGACAACAGTTTGAAATTGTACATCAAATTCACGAAGAACAGCCTCAGCCTTCTCGGCGATCGGTGCATCAGATTTTGATCCCATTACAATTGCGACTTTCAGACTCACTATTTTTTACTCCTTACTATAATTGTACACGTAGTTCAACGATTCAGACACTACCCTGACATGTACACCACTTACCACTTTATATATGTCAGTACGTATCAAAAAGATGCATTTGTCATGCTTTTTTTACGCTGCAATGCGCGTAATCCCTTAGCACCAATATCACGCCTGAACTGTTTACCACTGAAATCGATCTCCGCAACACCCTCGTACGCAAGCCCGATGGCATCACTGAGGGTATCAGCCCAGGCACTGACCGCAAGTACGCGCCCGCCATTGGTGACAAACTGATCTTTTTTGTCAAGCGATGTGCCACTATGATAAATGTCAAGATTACTGCGCGCATGCTCAGCATCATCGATACCCGTGATCACCTTACCCTTTTCGTAAGATCCGGGATATCCTTTTGATGCCAGTACAACAGTAACACAAAACTGCGCCTGCATCTGCCACTTTACATCAGTCAATTTACCTTTTGCGCAGGACAAGAATACTTCGTACCAGTCACAATTGATAAGCGGCAGCACAGCCTGCGTCTCAGGATCGCCAAAACGGCAGTTGAATTCGACAACCTTAGGTCCGTCCTTTGTTACCATCACACCACAGTAAAGCAGGCCCTGATATTTACACGCCTCTTTATCCATTGCGTCAAGTGTCGGGACAATTATTTCATCCTCGATCCGTTTCATTAACGCAACATCAACAAGCGGCGCCGGTGCGTAGGCACCCATTCCACCGGTGTTTGGTCCTTTATCATTATCAAAAACGGCCTTATGATCCTGCGCTACGGGAAGTATCTTGTACTTTTTCCCATCAGTAAGAACAAATATTGAGGCCTCCTCACCAGTCATCTTCTCCTCAATGACCACCTGACTCCCGGCATCACCGAAACTCTTCTTATCAAATATTTCATCAAGCGTTGCCATTGCCTGCTCCATCGTATCACAGACAACAGCACCCTTGCCGGCTGCAAGTCCGCTTACCTTGATAACAATCGGTGCACCTTTTTCATCAAGGTATTTGAGCGCATCATCCTTGTTTTCAAACACTTCATAAGCAGCAGTAGGAATATTGTATTTTCTCATAAGATGTTTTGAAAATGCTTTGCTTCCCTCAATCTGAGCAGCTGCTTTTGATGGTCCGAAAATATTCAAACCCTCTTTTTTGAAGATATCAACGATACCCTCAACAAGCGGTATCTCCGGACCCACAATCGTAAGATCAATCTCATTCTCTGATGCCCAATCTGCAAGATCCTGCCAGTTTTCGATAGGCTTATCAACAATCATACAGCCATCACGTTCAAGCCCGGGATTACCGGGATAGGCATACATGCACAGTGGCCTGTCGGAACGCAACAGTGCTTTTAAAATTGCGTGTTCACGCCCCCCACTCCCCACAATGAGCACAGCATTCATGAAATCCAATTGATCCTCCTGAAAAATGATTATTTAATCTGCAAGTGTAAAAATAGGTTTATGATACAGAATAAAGCAATAATGTGATCCGTGAATCGTACACGATTATCATTTCACGGCCCGGGGCAAACGATAATTCGCCCGGGTACGTAGGGGCGAATCATTATTCGCCCGTACAGGATTGCGGGATCGGGTGTGTGTGTGTATGTGAGGAGGGGGCGAATTATGATTCGCCCGTACATTTTGTGCAATGGGCCGATTCCACAAAATCAGGGGATATTTTTAATGAAATTATTTACAAATGTGGTTTTTTCGGTATTGGACATTTTTGGAGTTGCAGCAGAGACCGCATTGATCGTTTCTGCGTTCTTTTTGGTTAACAGCTTTTTTAACTGTTTGAAATAATCAGATGCGAACCATCTGCTGGCTGTTACCATCAGATGTACTTTCTTTCCTGCAAGGTTAACATCCGATTTAAGCCAATCGCGCACCGGCCCCTTAAAAGTGAATGCCTGCACAGCCCCGTAAATAACCACTGATGAATATGATTCGATATTTTTTTTAGTGGCATCAGCACCTGCCACATACTCCACGCTGCGGTTCTGATTAATAAATGCTGTTTTAAACTGCTCTACCCAGAAATCTATCAACTCATTTTTTTCTTCGTAGACAAACAAGATAGTACCCCTGCTATCAGCGACAGTAT
>JAAZBG010000258.1 GCA_012513915.1 Fibrobacter sp. | reverse complement strand
GGGTGGGGGCGAGCGCATAAGTACACTGCCACCTTGTAAACACTAAGTTAACGACATTACTCCCCGGCCCCCTCTGCCATAGGAGAGGGGGAGAATATGATTATGCATTCCGTTATACGGAATTTACGAAGATGTAATAGAAATAAGTTTACATAGTAGTAGGATTGCTTGTATCAGATTTAGCCTATTCTCCGGCTCCCCTCTCCTATGGGACGACGCATCGAAGTGGTTGCAGGACCAGAGGGGTTGGGGAAGAGGTCAATGATTACAATGAATATCACAAACAGAAAGGCAAAGAAAATGTTCGATATAGAAAAAAATATAATCCCTCTTATTGATAATGCGAAATCATCTATTATCAGCTCTGTTGATCAGGATGGATTTCCGAATTCTAAAGCGATGCTTCCCGCGCGTAAACGTATAGGTGTACAGAAATTGTATTTTACAACCAATACGTCATCAATGAGAGTGGAGCAGTACAAGGCGAATCCGAAATCGTGTGTATATTTTTTTAATAATAGTAAATTTCAAGGGGTAATGCTGAAAGGATGCATTACAGTACTTGAAGATGTTGCATCAAAGGAAATGGTCTGGCGAAGTGGTGATGAGATGTATTATCCCAAAGGGGTTACTGATCCGGATTATTGTGTTCTTATGTGTACAACAACTGAGGGTCGTTACTACAGTAATTTTTCATCACATACATTTACAATCGGAGCATAAATGAACTTAAAAAAGGAAAAACAAATGGAATTAAAGGAATATACCCGTGCAAACAGGGAAGCCTGGAATGAAGTGATGCCTAAGCATCAGAAAGTAAATAAGGTTGATTTGGATACATTTTTTGCCCGTCCGGGTTTTGTCATTCAGACCGATAAGGATGTATTGCGTATGTTTGACAAAATAAGCATGAAAGGCAAAGATGTTATTCACCTGTGTTGTAATAACGGGGTAGAACTTATGTCGATCAAAAACATGGGTGCTAATCGTTGTGTCGGCGTAGATATTTCGGATGCTGCAATTAGTGAAGCGTCAGAAAGATCAAAGAAATGCAATATTGATTGCGAATTTATACGTAGTGATGTGTATGAACTGCCGGAACACCTTTATAATAGTTTTGATGTTGTCCAGATTACGTCCGGTTGTATTGGCTGGATGCCTGATATAAATCTGTTCTTTAATACTTGCCGGAAAGTGCTGCGTCCTGAAGGCTTCTTTTTGATTAACGAAATACATCCTTTTTCAGAATTGCTTCCATTTGATAATTCTGAAGTCGAAAACAGATTGCAGATCGTGGATAAGTATTTTCATGATGGACCGATAATTGAAAATACTAGTCTTGACTATATGGGTGGTGAGCAATATGATGCAAAAACACAATACTGGTTTGTACATACTATTTCGGATTTGGTAATGGCATTAAACAGAAACGGCTTCAGGATAATGGATTTTATTGAGAGTACTTGTGATGTCTCAGCCGGGCATAGAAAAATTGAGCAATTAAATGCACAGATTCCTTTGAGTATGGTAATTCTGAGTGAGGCAGATGGCAAGATAGGTAACTAATGGAGGTTTGTCTGGATGGTTTGTGGATAAGAATAGCATATTAAAATACTTAGAGTCGTAATTCTTTAATGGTTATGTTTTGAAATATCTTTTTCTGTCCCAGAGGGACATCATATTTATAGAAAACGTAACCAATATTTCTCAAAATGTACAGTATATCTTACGTGATTTGGAATAAATATATCGTCCCTATGGGACTCCAGATGCTTTTGTTTTCATTATTTCTATAAATATTTGATCCCGATGGGATCAGAAAAAAGATTCTTATTATTTGGTATGATGCCTATTGGTAATATGCTTTTTACTGTAAATATTGGTTTGTACATTTCATTTCTGTTTTAGTAATAGAATTGAATAACAATAACGAATGTAATCCAATGCTTTTTGTCTCAAGAGGAATCGGAACATCTGGCGTTCCGATGAGGTTTATGTCGTTACCAGAAATAGCTTTTTTCGAAATGGAGATAGTTTAACTGACTCAGGATAATGGAAATATGACAAAGTACATATTTAACTGTATTGGTCACAAAATAAAGTATCCCGATATTGTTAATGATAATGTTGTCATGATGATGACGATAGATTCGTAGGACATCGTAAAGGAAATAACAGCAATGGCAAAACAGAAAATAGTGCAATAAAATGTAACTGTGTTATTGTGTATGTGCATTGCATTGATTTATTGACAAGTGAAATAATCGCAAAAACAACATAAACACTGAGTAATTCTTATGAATAATACAATTAAAATAATTGTAAATGGATTAATTACAGGACTGTTTCTACAGCTTGCAATTGGTCCCGTTTTCTTTTTTGTTTCAAATGTAACATTACAAAGAACACTTTTTGATGGTTTTGCTGCTGTTATGGCAGTAACCATTGTGGATTATTTATATATCATACTTGCGATTGTCGGGATCGGCAAAGCGTTTGAAAATGTCAAAGCAAAGAAAATATTTGGAATTGTTGGTTCTTTAGTACTTATTGTATTCGGAATTATCATAATGAAAACTGCATTTGATAGTGGTATTCCAGATACTGTTAATAGTACCTCAAACAGTTTAATTTCAAGTTTTATGGCTGCATTTTTTCTGACTATTTCAAATCCTTTGACAATTGTATTCTTTACAGGTGTTTTTACTGCAAAGACGGTTGAATTCAATTACACAAAGAGAAATTTAAACCTGTTTGGTTTCTCAGTTGGTTTGGCAACGGTCATATTTCTGGGATTGTCTGTAATATTGTTTTCGTTGTTAAGAGAAACAATTCCGGTAATAGTGTTAAAGATACTGAATTTTATTGTAGGATTTGTACTGGTTTGTTATGGAACAACAAGTATCATAAAAATACATAAACAGCAAAGCCAATTGACTAAATGTTTGACAAATGAATAAATACGTGTTCGAGATTATGGTGCATATTCATGAAATGCTGAATAAAACCACGAAGATTGGATTGGTAAAAAAGTAAAATTTCAATCAGCAATGTTACCCCTGAAGAAAAGGATAAAAAATGGCATCAACTCAGGATTTTGTCGATTACGTTCTTGAACAGATAGAGAATGCCGGTGTTATAACATGCAGAAAAATGTTCGGAGAATATGCAATATATTCAGACAAAAAGGTCGTTGCATTGATATGTGATAATCAGTTGTTTATTAAACCGACTATCGGAGGAAAAACATTTATCGGCAATGTCACTGAAGCCCCTGCGTATCCTGGTGCGAAAATGAGTTTTTTAATCGAAGATAACCTTGACAACAGTGAATGGATCAGTGAACTAATCCGGATAACCGCACGGGAATTACCGCAACCTAAACCAAAAAAGAAGAAAACCAGGTGAGAATTAAACTTGATAAAAAAGTTATACAATCCAGAGGGTTGAATCTAAACGGCCCTTCGACTTCGCTCAGGGGCCTTTTAGATTCGTATATATTATGAAAAGGTCAAAGTTCCCCGGAGTAATGTTGACAACCTAAAAAATCGTGCGCGTTATGCACTTTCGCCCCAGATCTTATCCCTGAGTCCCGATGATCGTACAAGACGTGAGCTTACACATGCATTAAGCGAGTCGTACGTACCCCATATTTCAACATACTTTTTGGCACGGGTTACTGCTGTATAAAGAAGTTCCCTTGTACATATTGGTAACTGCTGCGGTGGAAGTATCACAAGAACACTGTCAAATTCGGATCCCTGTGATTTATGGATAGTCATTGCATATGATGGCTCATAATGCTGGATCTGTCCGGGGTGATGACACACAATGGATGAATCCTGGTTTTTAAAGGCAATCATAAGTGCATTACTGGTTGTATCATTACGTGAAACTATGCCGGTGTCTCCGTTAAAAACATTCAACCGGTAATCATTTGCAGTTACAAGAACCGGTAATCCGGCATACATGGCTGACGATGAACCCCGATACCCCGGGTTTACCTGAGATATAATGCGGGCGTTAAGTGCGTTAACACCATAATCTCCGTCCCTCACTGCACACAGTATTCTAAAGTTGTCAAGCAGGTCAAAGGCCTGCATTGTATCGGTACAGGTAAGGAGCGGACGAAAATTATCCGCGATTATTTTTTGAAGCAGTACATTGAAATCTGTTTCAGATGTAAAGGAACGGAATGTGCATTCTGTCTGATTGCTGTCATTAAGAATAGATACAACATCCTGCATTGAACCGTTGTTAATTGCTTTACTCAGATACCCGATACCTGATGTATCATTAAAACGGTAACTCTTTTTAAGGGTTATTGTGCTGTTTGCGAAGGAGCTGTGTTCATTCGGCAGTGATGTCAACTGGGGGCAGCAGCGCATAATTGCTGACCGGAATGTGTCGGTATATCCATGTTCAATGCCGCAATCAGATAAATCACCAAGTACCGACCCGGCCTCAACGGATGAAAGCTGATCTTTGTCACCAAGGAGAATCAGTTTACATTGCGGATGAAGTGCCTTGATAAGCTGAGCCATTAGTGACAAATCAACCATGGATGCTTCATCGATAACAAGAATACGATAGGGGAGTCTCAGGTTTGTCTGATCTCCAATTGCGTCAAGAAATGCATTTTTCTGATGTGATGACAATAAACGGTGTATCGTTACGGCGTCAGTGGGTATTGCCTTTTTTATCGTATCAGTGCAGGGAAGTGAATGTACAGCATGAATAATTGCAGATTTTAATCGTGCGGCAGCTTTTCCGGTTGGTGCTGCAAGACCGATTCTATAACTATCAGGATAGAGTAAAAGATGAAGCGCAAGAATTTTTACCACGGTGGTTGTTTTACCGCTACCCGGGCCTCCGCTAATGATACAGCATTTATTTGCAAGTGAAAGAACAGCACTCAGATATTGATAGTCAATATCCGTGAAATTGATTGTGAAAAAGGAACGGATCAGATCCAGATGCTCAAAAATCATCGGTGGAAATACGGTCGTGGCTTTTGAAAGGAAGTACTCTGCAACCTGATGTTCATCATGCCATCTGCGGTAAAAATATAATCGTGTGTTGTCAAGAATAAGCGGTTTGTAATCCCCCGGTGTACCGCAAACATCCGATTGCCTGAGTTTGTCGATCCATGTTGACACATCAGGAAACGCAGAAAACGAATATCGTTCTGTGACAAGAGTTACATCTACCGATGAAACCAGATTAAGGTCAAGGCATATATTACCACTACGTAAAGTACTGCTCAGGGCTGCGACAGAAATGTAGATACTATCGTTGTATTCTTTGTCAAGTTTACATATAAAGTCAGCAAGATGATGGTCAAAAGCGGTAAAATTGAAAGCTGGTATGACAGACGTTGTGTTCACTGATACTCCGCAGTGTAACGCATGATGCGCTACACTGCATGTAAATTTCTGAACTACGCGATATACCCGGCAACCTTTGATGTAATAGCATCAAGGGTTGGCTGGTCTGGAATGTATTTAGCTTTAAATGGTTCAAGAAGGTCAAAACCGCAATTTTTAAGTTCATTCTGAACCTGATCAATACTCTGACCGCCCCACCCGTATGAACCAAACGCAAACGCGGTACGTTTTTTCGGTGAAAGCGCCTTGAGATAGGTAAGCAGGCCGCTCACGGTCGGGAGAAGATTGCTGTTCATTGTCGGAGAACCGACAGCAATATATTTTGCTTCGACGACTTCCGGCAAAACCTGAGAAATATGATTGTGCAGAAGTGGCAGCATCTTTACTTTTACACCCTTTGTTTCAAAACCTTTACGGATTGCTTCAGCCATCTTCTGGGTTGATCCCCACATCGTATCGTAAATGACCAGTGCAACATTGTCAACATCATTTGACGACCACTTTGTATAACATTTCAGAATCTCGGCAATATGTGAACGCCAGATGATTCCGTGACTTGGTGCAATCATTTCAATCGGTAGAGTATTTACAACTTCCAGTGCCTTCTGAACCTGTGAGTTGTATGAAAGCACAATGTTACCATAATAAATTTTTGCTTCATCGATAGCAATACAGGCAGGGAACTCATCATCGAAACGTTCCGGTGATGCAATATGCTGTCCGAAAGCATCGTTTGAAAACAGAATTTTCTCTTCAGGACAGTAGGTTACCATATTGTCAGGCCAGTGAATCATTGGTGTTTGTACAAATGTAAACGAACGCTTTCCGATAGAAAGTGTATCCCCTGATTTAACAATGGAAAATTTCCACTCTTTTTTGTAGTGTTCTTTTAATCCCTTTTCACCTGCTGCCGGAGCAACGACAGTCGCGTTCGGCGCCAGTTCCATAATTGCCGGGATTGCCCCTGAATGGTCCATTTCGACATGGTTGCAGATAACATAATCGATTTTTGATGGATCAATAATAGAGCGGATTCGTTCAATCATCTCGTCGGTAAGGTAATATTTTACCGAATCTATCAATGTCACTTTTTCATCAATAATGAGGTATGCATTGTATGATGATCCTCTTGGTGTGAGATAGCCATGGAAATTGCGCAGATTCCAGTCTATGCCACCTACCCAGTAAACACCTTCGCGCAGTTTTACAGCATCCATTATAAGCTCCTTACAATATGTTCATTTTTACTTAACTATGTAAAATATCGTATTGTTACAGTGACATGCAAAGGAAAAATCAGATTGGGATGTGATTCGTAATACGTGATACATATTCGTTGTAAAAAGTAGCACCAATGCCTGGAATGCTCCCCAGGTTCTGCCACTGGCCACTGGTCACTAGTCACTAGTCACTAGTCACTAGTCACTAGTCACTAGTCACTAGTGACCAGTCACGTTCTTCCTCACCCATCACGATGTGCAATTATCTATTTTAGTTCATTCAGTACTTATATATAGACTTAGAAAG
>JAAZBG010000257.1 GCA_012513915.1 Fibrobacter sp. | reverse complement strand
AGGTATTAAGGATGAATGTAAAGAATTAAATACAGTTGAAGATTTAACCGAGGTGGGAAGTATGTTAGAAACGAACGTTAAAATATGGGAAGAAAAGATACTTGAAAAAGGTATAGAAAAAGGTATAGAAAAAGGTATAGAAAAAGGTATAGAAAAAGGTATAGAAAAAAGAGACCTTGAAATAGTTACAAAGATGATAGAGAACGGTATTAATAGCGCGGATATTCGCAAAATGACTGGCTTGTCACTTGCAAAAGTTGAACAGATAAAAAGAAAAGTAAGGAAGTAAGTTTCGATTCCGTCTAATATCTCTGAAGCGGGGGAATTTGGGAAATAGGAGAGTTTCACGCGGAGACGCGGAGCTCGCGGAGAGGAAGAGGAAAAAATTAGGGTTTTAGAATACAGAGTTGAAAGTCGGTGGATGCAATTCTAATTTCCCATCATTCTTTATTCTTAAACTCCGCGATCCCCGCGCCTCCGCGTGAAACAGTGTTTTTTTTTAGAGTGATACCGGTCAGTCTTTTTTGTAAGTTATGGGCAACCATTAGCTGTTAATGGGTCACTAATTTCTTGTAGTTGAAGATAAAAAAGGTTATACTATAATGGGTAAATATGCTAAGATTTTAGCTGTCGTCCTAAGCAGTTCATCTGATGCAAATATCGATTTTGATGATTTATGTAAGTTACTTGAATTGTTAGGATTTACTGTTCGTATACGAGGGAGCCATCACAATTTTTTCAAAGAAGGTGTTGAAGAACGTATTAATCTACAAAGAGATGGAAATAAAGCGAAGCAATACCAAGTGCGACAAGTGCGAAGTATTTTGATCAAGAACAATATGGGAGGCATGCTTTGAGAGAAAACACAAAATATGAAATTATTATTTATTGGAGTAATGAAGATAATGTTTATATAGCAGATGTACCTGAATTACAAAGCTGCATGGCTCATGGAAATACATATTATGAAGCTTTGAAAAATATTGAAGACGCAATTGACCTGTGGCTTGAAACAGCGGAATTAAATGATCTTACTATTCCGGCACCTAAAGGAAGACGGCTAATGTTTGCATGATGTAAGAAGTAAAATTTATTATGATGAAGGTGAAATAAAATTTGATACTTCAAAACCTGATGGTACTCCGCGGAAGTTACTCGATTGCACAAAACTTCATTCACTTGGATGGAAGCATAAGGTCTCCATGAAAGATGGTCTTGCTCTGGCGTATCAGTATTTTCTGAAACGGTGGGACGCGGGGGAATTTGGGAAATAAGAGGGTTTCACGCGGAGTCGCGGAGCTCGCGGAGAGAAAGAGGAAAAAATAGGGTTTTAGAATACAGAGTTGAAAGTTGGTGAATGCGGTTCTGACTTCCCATCAATCTTTATTCTTAAACTCCGCGATCTCCGCGCCTCCGCGTGGAATAGTTTTCTCTTTTCAGGATGAATCCAATGCAAATAGATGATATAACAGGAATTATCATTGATACGTCCATTAAAATCCACAGGGATTTGGGGCCTGGGTTGCTTGAGTCTGTTTATGAAATGGTTCTCGCAAAGAAAATTGAACAAAGAGGTTTGTCTGTTCTGCGGCAATATCCTATTGATCTTGAATATGATGGTATAAAGTTTAGCGATGGCTTCCGCTTGGATTTGTTAGTTGAGAATACTGTAATTGTCGAATTAAAGTCTGTTGAAAAAATTGCTCCGGTTCATCCAAAACAATTATTGACATATTTGCGTTTATTGAAACTTGAGGTTGGCCTACTGATTAATTTCAATGAGTCTTTATTGCGGGATGGTATTTATCGTGTGGTTAATAACCATAAGCCATTGGAATCGTCTGTGTTAAGAGTGAATAAGAAATAGAGGGGAGTATCACGCGGAGGCGCGGAGCTCGCGGAGAGGAAGAGGTAAAATTAGGGTCTTAAAACAGAGAATATTAAAAAATGGTGTTGGTGTAATTCCAACTTCCTTTTACCTCTTTATTCTTAAACTCCGCGCTCTCCGCGTCTCCGCGTGAAATGTTTTTTTCATCACTTGTCACATCTTTTCCCTTCAAATAATCCCCGCCAAATCGTACTTTATATAAGACGTTTACAATCCAAAAAAGGATTTCCAAATGGGTAGAAAATTAGTACGTTTTGACTGGGCTATTAAGCGGCTTTTACGCAGTAAAGCAAATTTCGGTGTATTGGAAGGTTTTTTAAGTGAGTTGCTTCACACCGATATTACTATTATTGAGATTCTTGATAGTGAAAGTAATAAGGATTGCAGTGATGATAAATCGAACAGAGTGGATATCAAGGTAAAGGATTCTGATAAGAATATAATTATAGTAGAGATACAGTATTCCAGAGAGTTGGATTATTTGCAGCGCATTTTGTATGGTACGTCTAAAACTATAACTGAACACATGATAGAAAGTAATGCATACTCAAATGTAGTAAAGGTGATATCTGTAAATATATTGTATTTCAAATTTGGTACTGAGGATGACTATATCTATTATGGAACAACAACCTTTAGAGGCGTGCACACTCAATCAATACTCGAACTCAATGAATCACAAAAAAAACTTTATAAGCATCAGAAGGTCGCAGAGATCTATCCTGAGTATTACCTTATCAATGTTAATAACTTCAATGATACTGCAAAAGATACCCTTGATGAATGGATTTACTTTTTTAAACATGAAAAGATTGAGGAGTCATTTAAGGCCAAAGGATTAAAAGAAGCTGCATCAACACTTGATATACTTAAAATGGATGAAGCAGAACGCGTATCGTATGAACGGTATTGCGATCAGTTACGGTATGAAGCAAGTATGTATGAATCAACGTATATAAATGGACGGGTTGAGGGTAGGGAAGAAGGCAGAGAGGAAAAGGCATATTTATCAGCTGAAATCATGATTCGAAATGGTGAAACTGATGAAAAGGTTGTTCTTTATACGGGATTGACAATTGAACAAGTGGTTGATTTAAGAAAAAGACTCGGAATGTAAAAAAAATAGTATTTACACACCAATTCTAATAGATAGGTTTTCACGCGGAGACGCGGAGCTCGCGGAGAGAAAGAGGAACAGTTAGGGTTTAAGAATGTCTAAAAAAAGGATTATTAGCCTGTTCTAATTTTCTTCCTATTATATTTTTTTCTTAAACTCCGCGCGCCTCCGCGTCTCCGCGTGAAATGTTTTTCACATTTCAACCCTGAATACTTTCTTTCAATTCCTTTGCAATAAACGAATTTTCCAGCCGCATGATACTCTCTTCAGCGTTTCCGAAACTTAACAAATTAATACTTCCATACCATATTACTCTATCGTCAATAATTGCGAATTTTTGGTGTATGTTTGATTTGAATAGAGTTGTTACTCCTGACATCTTTAAGAACGATACGGTGTCATTAATTGCAGGTTGCTCAGTATCTTTAAAATCATTAATGGGTCTGGTAATAATGGTCATGTTGACATCTTGGTGTAAATTGTTTTTCCAGTAATCAACTACTTGCAAAACCCGATTCTTTCGTATAAATGGGCTAACAATCATAATGTCTGAGACAGCATTAATAACATCATTTCTGTATACCGGAAGAAAACTGTTTTTGTCAAATATGTAATCCGGTGATGTATTCTCATTGATAGAACCTTTTACTTTATATCCAATAGATGCATACCCGTTAAGTCGTTTCTGATACATTCGTTCAAGCATTTTGACATGGATATCAATATAGTCAAAGATTCGAACCTCATTTTTCGTATCATATAATCTGTGAAGCCGGCCGGCGTACTGTTGTAATGTGCCCTTCCAGGAGATCGGCATGGTAAGAAACAATGTATCCAGCCGGGGTTCATCAAAACCTTCACCGATAAATTTCCCTGTCGCAATAATAGTGAGTAGCTTATTAGAAGGAGTTTCAGAAATTGTTTTCAAGAGTGTCCTTGTTTCAGAAATACTTTTACCACCTGTTAATGTTATAACATCGGGAATTACAGTCCTAATTTTTGAGAACAGCAGGTCAACATGTGCTTTTCTTTCTGTCAATATAAGGCAGTTTCTTCCTTCGTTATGACATTTTATTATATCGGAAAGGATCATCTGATTTCGAAATTCATTGTTAAGTACTTCTGCATACAAGGTTGTGATAGTAGGATTATCACTTGATTTGTCATCCGGGATTTTTAAAGAGGTAAATCTCGGTATAACAAAGTGAGAAAAAGGTCTTTTGTCAGCCTGTTTTTTGGGATCATCTCTATATTGAATACTGCCACACTGCATAAAAATGATTGGGTGATGTCCATTTTTTCTTGTTGGTGTGGCAGTGAGCCCATAAACATATTTTGATGTGGCAGCTTTGAGAACGGTTTCAAATGAGACTGCAGATACATGATGACATTCGTCAACAATAATCATTCCATATTGTTTGATACATTCCACCACTTCACCGGATTTATTCAGAGATTGAATCAGTGCAATGTCAATAATCCCATTTGCGGTGTTTTTACCTGCACCAATCTGACCTATTGTTTTTGATCTCTTTTTTCTATCTCTGCTTTTGGGCCCAGTATCTGGGTTACTTTGAGGAGATGTTCTGATAGTCAAAAACTCTTGCAGCCGCTTCTCCCATTGTGAAAGCAAACTGATTTTGTCAACAAGGATAAGTGTGTTTACTTTTTTATCGGCAATAAGATTGATTGCAACGACAGTCTTTCCAAATGCAGTAGTTCCACAAAGTACACCTGTATTGCTGTTTGATAATTGACGCAATGCATTAGTCTGTTCTTCTCTTAGCACGCCGTTAAAAGATACATCAATATATTTCCCCTTCTGAGTGTGATCGATAAATTCTGTTGCAATATCAAAACTACTTAACAATGCAGATAGATCCTCCCTGCATCCACGCGGTAAGCAAATGTAATCGTCAGTTTCATCAGCGCAGGAAATAATTCTTGGTTTGTTATAAGTAGTGTCTGAACGAAAATTGATACTGTACAATAAAAACGGTATAAAAAGTGAAAATTCTCCAGCGAAGATTCTTTATTGACACATTGGTGTAATGTATTTTTAATGT
>JAAZBG010000256.1 GCA_012513915.1 Fibrobacter sp. | reverse complement strand
TATGGCTTAAGGACATTGTTTAGAACGAGCCCAGAGAAACAATTCTGGACTCGTTCGTAGGGTTATCTTTTCTTTGTTTTTTTCTTTGCAGTTTTTTCTCCCACAGTCTCTTTAAGTATCCGGTAAGTCTGGGGAACAGAAAGTTTAACTTTTTTTGCAATAGCTTCAACGCTATGTCCACTATCACGCATATCAACCATATCTTTATTACGATCTGGATTTGATGATGTCCTGGAATCAATTCCGTACTTTTTCCGGAGTTGATGAACTGCCTGACGAGTGATACCAAACTCTTCACCGATTTTTGCATCGGTGCCAAACTTTTTCTGCAGCTTTATAAGTTCTGCTTTTGAGATACGTGCCATAGTGCGCGCTCCTTTATTAAGGGTTGATGGTTATATATATTGTAAATGATTTTTCCGGTTTACTATTCAGATTTATTCAATATCAATCACATTATGTCATGTAAAATATAATTATGTAAAATAACTTAGCAAACATAAATAGTTTTTTTTAAAAAAATCAATTTTCCCAAAAAACTCACTAATATGTACGGCTTTATTTAAAGTAAATTGTCAAAATTATAAAAAAATCAAAAAAAAGCTAAAAACCCGGGAAGTTGGAGGGTAATGATTGATTGAATCGGCGATTATCACCAGAAATGGGGTATTGTAACTGATTGTAAAAGGTCAGAATCAATAATTATGGATGTTTCAAAATGTCAAAAAAAGGATGGCAAGATTTTTACAGGAGGGTATTTCCGGCGTTAAATAATCATGAACAGACTTAATTCAGTTTTAACAAATACATTATCTCTTGACCGAACAAAATGAGAGTGTTTCCCACATTGTACATTTACAGATCCCATGATTACGGGATAGCAGGATGATAATGTACCTGAGTGGGTTTATTAGTAAATAAGCATACTGAAGAATAACAGTTCAAACCTGACGACGGGAAAAAAAACATCGGAAAACCTGTCACTTCCTACTTCGGGAATATTGTTATTTAAAAACAAAAGGGAGGCAAGCGCCTCCCCAATACCAGACGTATAAACAGATTTGGCGTTATTTTCTAAAGAACTCATCATAGAGTGCATTGAGTGCTTTAGCTTCATCGGACGCATCAATACCGAATATAATACTCATTTCAGAGCTTCCCTGATTTACCATTTTAATGTTGACTTTTGCACGTGAAAGTGCAGTTGCTGCCTGGCCAAGTACACCGATTTTGTGAATCAGTCCTTCACCAACAACAGAAACAAGTGCAATCCCGAATTCAGATCTGATATCATCAGGATTTAGTTGTTCTGTGATTTGACGTACAATATTATTTACAGCCTCCGGTTTGAGCTGTGTCTGATCAAGAATTACAGAGATATTATCAACGCCTGATGGGCAATGTTCATATGATAAACCCAGATCTTCAAAAATTGAGAGAAGTTTACGTCCAAATCCTTTTTCACGGTTCATCAGAAATTTCTGAAGGGTAAAGCTGCAATAACCGCCACCGGATGCTACACCAATGACATCACGTTCGGATGGCAGTCTTTCAGAAATAACCAACGTACCAGGATTTTCAAGGTTGTTTATGTTTCTGAGCCGGATTGGAATTTTTTTACGCATTACCGGCTTGACAGCTTCCTCGTGAAGCACATTGAAACCAATATAGGAAAGTTCTCTCATTTCTCTGTATGTTAAAGCCGGTATAAGTGCAGGTTTATCAACTATCAACGGGTGTGCACTGAATATACCGTCAACATCTGTCCAGTTCTCGTATTCTGCAACATCAAGTGCTTCAGCGAGAATTGCTCCTGTCAGATCAGAGCCGCCCCTGCTGAATGTTGCAACATCACCCTCTGTTGTAATTCCGAAAAAGCCAGGAAACACAACAACCTGTTCTGCACATACTTTCTTAAGTGATGCAAGACGCATTGTTGATTCGGGAAGCGGTTGCGCGTCACCAAACACCGGTGTAACAATGAGACCACCATCTTTTGGCGATATGTATGATGCTTTGATACCGATCGTGTTAAGATACTCTGCAAATAATTTACAATTAAGATCTTCTCCGGCAGCAACAATAAGGTCTCTGAATTTTCCAGGGTGCTCTTTTGATGATGCAAGGCGATTATCAAGATCAGAAAGTACCTCGTTAATCTTCTTTACCGGTACTTTAAGATTTTCAAATATCGACAAAAACCGCGCTTTGATATCGCTGACAACCGACGAATAATCTTCTCCCTTGAGCGCTCTTTTGGTTGCATCAATAAGCATGTCAGTTACTTTGACTGAGTGGCCCGGTGCTTTACCAGGTGCAGAAAGGACAATACAGCGTCGTTGTGTATTCTGACTTATAATCCCGACAATCTGCTGCATTTTGTCACTTGTCGCAACAGATGTACCCCCGAACTTGCAAATTATAAAATCCATAAAATCTCCGATTACTTGGTAATAGTATAGTTATTTTCGTAGTTGTTTATTTTCTGACACCCGATAATTCTGCGGGGTAGGCCCGGTGTGACGTTTAAATGCACGTGTAAAGGAATTACTATTAGGATATCCAACCTTTAAAGCAATATCAGTAATTGACATTTCAGTTGTTTCAAGAAGATGTTTTGCGTGCTCCATTCTTACACTGGTAATATATTGATAAAGTGTTCTGCCTGTTTCTTTTTTAAAGATAATGTTCAGGTAATTTATATCAACTCCGCACTCACGTTCAAGATTACTCTGATGATGCATATCACAATAATGCTGATCCATATAATTCTTGGCTTTAACCATCAGACTTTTAGCCTTGTTCTTTGGGAATTGTGTTTCTTCTATTAAAATCAAACCTTTATTAAAAAGAACAACAAGGATTTCAAGAAGTCGTGAGATTGTTGCCAGACCAAGAATCTCTTTCTTGTTGGACATCACCATAAGTAAATCAAAAATGAGATTTTCAAAGTAGAAACGGTCATTTTCTTCAAGTACAAGCTTACCTTCAACTTCAGAATTCCAGTAACACTTGGTATTTTGGGACGGTAAAAACGAAAAAAGAAGCTGAAAACACTCAAAGTTACCCTTCTGGTGAAGGTATGTATGACGTTCTCCTCTGTCCATAAGACCAAGAAGCCCCGGGCGGGCAGTACCAAAACTTTTACGGGTTACGTTTTGCAAAATTCCGGTTCCATCAACCTGATACCATAACCGGTAGCAATCCTGCTGAAATTTTAATTGTGATTTGAATTTCGATTGGTCTGTATCAGAAAATTCCAGGTAGTCAAGACTATGAATGATAATTTTCAGTTTTGATAATTCAATCAGTGGTGTTCCAGACCATTGATTGAGACATGCAAAGGTACGCAAAAAAGAATATACCCGGTGTTGATCAAACACTGGATTTTTAAAATTACTAAGTAGTTCATGACGTGTTGGAAACATTTAATCTGAAAATATATTATTGCAGACAGGTATTGTTTGAAATATTATCTGGCGGAAACTATATTGTAAGGCAGTTAATAGTAGTTAATATATGTATCACTTCTTATGAATGCAGAGTAGTCCTCAAAAAATATGGCTTCCGTATCGTCGGATTCAAACCGGTTTATATCAGAAGAGAGTTCACTGGCTCTCTATTTAAAAGAAATCAGTAAAAACAAGACACTTACACTTGAAGAAGAGGCTGTGCTTGCTGTGAAAATCCGTCAGGGTGATCGCAGGGCTCTTGAGCGTCTTGTGAAAGCAAATTTGCGTTTTGTTGTAAGCGTTTGTCGCAACTATCAGAATCAGGGTTTACCGCTCAGTGATCTTATCAATGAGGGAAATCTTGGACTTATCAGGGCGGCTAAGCGATTTGATGAGAAGAAAAATTTCAAGTTTATCTCTTATGCAGTCTGGTGGATTCGCCAGGCGATACTTCAGGCATTAGCTGAACAGTCACGCATAATTAAACTTCCTCTTAACAGAGTCGGTACAATTCATAAAATTGGAAAGACTCAAAGTCGTCTTGAGCAGAAGCTTCAGCGTCTTCCTAATATCGAGGAGATTGCTGAGGAACTTCAGATTGAAGAGGAGGAAGTTCAGGAGACAATAAAAATCGGCAATACGCACATGTCACTTGATGCACCACTGCAACAGGGTGAAGATGCAAAACTGATTGATATGCTTCATGATGAGAATCAGGAGCGCCCGGATCATGGGGTTCTTGATATTTCACTTCAAGGCGAAATTGATAAGACACTTGATACTCTCTCAGAACGGGAAAAAGAGGTGGTCAAACTGTACTTTGGTATTGGAGAGGACACCGCTCATACCCTTGAAGAGATAGGGCAGCGTTTCAATCTTACACGTGAGAGGGTGCGTCAAATTAAAGAAAAGGCTATAAGAAGGCTAAAGCACTGCTCAAGGAGTAAGCGACTGAAAATATATAGGAATAATATGTAAATATGTATATATAGTAGTGATCAGTCGCGACTGATCACTACTATATATACATATTTACATATTATT
>JAAZBG010000255.1 GCA_012513915.1 Fibrobacter sp. | reverse complement strand
GTTAAATACTTCTTCTGTATAAGGGATTAAAGAAATGAAGATTAAGAATATCACCACAATTCTACTTATATGCGGTATCAGCGCAGCATCTGTTGCCGATGCGATCACTGGCCGTGTTATCAACAGTTCTTCAAATGGCCTGTCAAATACGAAAGTTTGGCTGAAGAACAATCCATCAATCAGCGACACTACTGATAACGAAGGGAGATTCTCACTTGAACTGCCAAATACCCGGGCTAAAGGCAAAAACTTGACAGTTAAACCTACCGGCTCATTAAATGTACTAAACAACCAGATCCATCTTTCATTCTCGAATACCCGCACAGTAAACATCGAACTGTTTGACATTAAAGGGAAACGGGTTGCAGACCTTTTCAAAGGCGAAACAAAACCGGAAACAAACATCATCGATCTTAGTAATACAGCTGTACAACTGGCTCCAGGCACCTATATACTACAGTGCACCGGTACAGATCTGAATACAGCTATCCGGCTTGAAAATACCGGTCGTAAGTTTCTTTCAACCGGGTCAAGACACACCGCTATGCATAATCTTTCGAAAATTGCAGAATCATCAACTCCGGATACCCTGATTGTCCTGCGCATGGGTTATGAAATTAAAAAAATACCACTTGCAAACATAACAGCACAAGAAGTCCCGGCTGTTACCCTTAACCTTAGAACATACAAACTCGAAGCAACCACTACTGTCAAACAAAACCGGACAATTGAGGTAATTCTTCCTTCAGATTACAAGGATCTCTATTCTCTCCCGGTACTTTACCTTCTACATGGCGGTGGTGAAGACCACACTGCATGGAGAACAAAAGGAACACTCATAAATACATTAAACAGTTTTAAAGACAGAGAAAAAATGCAGGCGATGATCATCGTTACCCCTGATGCAGCAAGCAACTCAAGATACGGTGATTATGGTAAGGGTGGAGACCCATTCTATACTGATCTTACAGTCGATATTCGTAACTACATCGAATCACACTACAAAGCAGACACATCACGTTTTGCACGAGCAATTTCAGGATTTTCGATGGGGGCTATGCAGACCCACAATCTCACTCTGTTCTATCCGGAACTTTTTGGATACTCCTATCCTATATGTGGAGGCCTCTACAGATGCGCAGGTTTTACTGAAGCTAAATTAAAGGCTGATGTTGCAAACGGTACCATTGATACAACTCTTGTTCATTCCATGAAAGCCTACCGCCTGCACTCCAATGAGACAGATATTGCATGGACCGATACACGGGATTTCGAAAAATTCCTTGGTACAGTAAAAATTAAGCATACGTATGATTTTACTTCCTATTCAATAGGCGGTCATACATTCAGCTATTGTAACGCGGTATTTCAGAATTATGCCGATGAGATTTTTAAGAACTGAAACTATCAATATTGACATTGTAACTTGAACAGGTCACCTATGAAAACAGATGTAACAAAGAAATACCATTTAATACAATTACAACCTGGTTTAATCCTGCCAATATTGTTTCTGATGGTGAACCTGACAGGTTCATTTACTTTCGCACAGCAGAACCGGCCAATCTCCTTTGGTACCCTGCTTGAAGCTCAGAATGTGATTGAGGGTGCCCGGAAGCTCGCTAAATCACTTATCAATCCAGCATCCCCGCAATGGCGGGCAAAGGGAGATCAACGTCGAACATACTTTTTTTCAGAGGCAAATGCAAATGAGCCCTATCGGGTATGTGTCCCCGAAAACTGGGATGGTAAATCGAAATTGCCCTTAGTAATGTTTCTTCATGGGGGTGGCAGTAATGAAAGCAGCTACCTGGATCAGAATAATAAGCAGATGGTGAAACTGGCAAACGAGCATGGATTTCTTCTGGTTTCGCCAATGGGCGATAAAGGTGCATATGGAAATTTCCTCAGGCTCTCCGCACCGTTTGGTAATGAGAAAGGAGCGGCAGATCTCATGGCACAAGTCACACCAGCAAGCGAATTAACCAATGAATTAAGTGAAAAAGATGTTATAAATGTCCTTGAGTTAATTTTACATGAATACCCCATTGACAGTTCAGCCATGTTTCTTACCGGTCATTCAATGGGAAGTGGTGGAACCTGGTATATCGGAGGGAAATACAGAAACTATTGGAATGCACTGGCCCCCATGTCGGGTCCTTTTGTACAGGAGAAAGGCTATCCCTGGGACAGCCTTCATCAAATGTCGTTTTTTGTGACAGAGGGGATACAAACTCCTTCACTTGAAGGAAGCAGGGCTATACGTTCGTGGATGAATTCACATGGTTTCAATCTTAAATACAAGGAAGTTAATGCAGACCATGGTGGAATGGTTCCGATTGTATTACCTGATGTGTTTGATTTTTTTGACAGTTGCCGGACAGATCCGGTTAGAGTTGTTTCTCCACGAATCCATGTGCAATCACCACATATCATGAAATTATCTATAATTTATCAAAATCCTCAATCAATTCAAATTAATTTGCAATTAAGAGAGAGTATTCAAAACTCTACGATCACTATTTATGATGATTTAGGAAGAGAATGTTACTCTGGAGTAATTTCTATCGTTTCAAGCAAATCGTACCTGAACAAAATCAATCTTTCAACCGGGACTTATTTTGCTAAGGTCAGATCTGGTCAGTACACTGGATATTCTTCATTTATCGTAACAAACTGATTATTATATGTGATTATTCCGGTCTCTTTCAGGTACCTACATTTTACGATTATAGTTCAGGTCTATAACTAAAACCCTACATTGATTAGTGCAGTCCCAATTCTCCCAACTTATTTTACCTTCTAACTACAACCTAAAATCCACAGTTGAAAACCTACCCTCCGTACGAAGCGCACTTCATGAGGTGGCTGTTGGATAACGCCAACCCCTTTAGCGCCAATGTGTTAGAGACTTTTTCTGTTATCACTTTACCAATAAAAACTGCGAAACTCTAACGCATTGTCATCTTAAAGGTCTTAGCATTTTCCTTCGCTCCAACTGCGGAATTTGGTTAAAATCAATTCAAAACCAAAATCCGGTAAAAGATCAAAAACTTTCAGATCAGTGATTACAATCACTGATTAGTTGCGGGAAATAACTATTTTAAGACCATATTGTAACCGCTTTATACAGGAAATTGATAATCAATCCAGAATCCTGGAATTCAACGTTAAAATAAATAAGAATTTTTGCAAAAAAATATGTAACAGGAGTTAGTTCATTATGTCACGTATAAAAATATTTATCCTGTTGACTACAATAATTGTGGTTTTCTCAGGTTTAAATTTTCATTGTAATCTTCCTGAAAGTCCAGATACACCATCAAATACCAAAGTGAATATAATTTTCAGAAACTCCCGTTTTGAGCAAAACTCTCAAACGATTACAGATACTGTTGGTAACCCGATTCAGATGGGTTTGATTGTAAATCTTCCTGAATACATTGACTCTATCCAACTTACAATCAAAGATGATACTGGTGCAGCTGTTTTTGATACGACAATCCGTTCATTTAAAGAAACTCAAGCGGATACTATATGGAAGGTACTCTCATTTTCAAAAGTTGGTGATGTAACGGTTTTAGTTATACCATATTCCACATCAGTTCAACTCAACCAGATTTCAGCAAGTATTCATATTATCAAAAAAGATGGACCGGAGCAACAAAATGATAATCATTCTCCAGCATGGAGTATTCATACAATAACAGCTTCAATTTACGATACAGCCAGATATACATTATCATTATCTCAAATCTGTTCTGACATCGATGGTGATATTATAACATATGAGACAATCGGAACGTCCTTACCATATGACACTATCATTAACGACCAGTACCAGTTCATAGGTAAACCATCAAATACCGGTCTGAATATAATTAAAATCATTGCACGAGATGCAAACGGAGGTAACGACACCTTAAAAAATAGAATTAACTGTTATTTCTTCGGAAATCGAGGACTCACTGGCACCCGATATCACAATTTTTTCACCATCAAAAGACAGTAGTATTTCATATAC
>JAAZBG010000254.1 GCA_012513915.1 Fibrobacter sp. | reverse complement strand
TGCTGGGTCATTTTATGATCAAAAACCATGTATTGTCTCAAAAACACCTACATCCTCACCTGAATGCCTCCGGCAAATTGCAAACAGCATAAAAGGTGTTTTTTAACATTTCGCTCTTCAGAGCTGCCCCTGTTATAACATAGTTGAATTCAGTAAATGCAAACACTATATTACGCACATACATTAAAATGATCAAAATACCTATCAGCACAGCTTCTTATAACTATTATTTTGAAGTCTGTATGGTTTATGTCAATTCAATAAAGGGTTTCTTGTATGGTAAAGCTTATTATATGCATATTGTCGGTAGTTTTTTTACTTCTTAACACCTCATGTAACTCTAAAGCGTTAAAGAGTTCAAATCAGGGGTACCGAAAGTATTCTGAGCAACGCAGCTTTGAAGAAAAACTCAGGGATGAAGAGAATGAAAAAGAGATAAATAAAGCCAGAGCATCAACTACAGAAAATGTAGAAGCGATAAAAGAGTTTAACGAAAGGGTACAATATAAAAACCCTGACAAAAATGACTGATGCAGGGATCGTCATAGAAACCGGAAATGATGCCTCTGAATGGTCGAAGTACCATAACGTACGTAAAGACTTGTAGAAAGGCACTAATTGAAATAAGGTATTCTTGTCACAGCTGCCTGCCGCGAATTCTCTATCCGTAAGAAATAGACACCGGTACTTACTCTGCTGCCATTTCCTGAAACACCATTCCAGTAATAAGGCACTTTTTCTGCGCCAGCAAATATCCTCTCGCTGTGTACGACTCTACCATCAGCCCGGGAAATACTAATATTGACTGTTGAATTACAGGCACCTGTAATCATTGTTCGTACATTGTTTTTACATGAGAGGATTGTGATGCCTAACTTTGATGCTCCCAAAGAAGCTATCGGAGTTTTCGAAGCGGTTGGTGTCAACAGCCTGTTGCCCGTGGCAAAATATACTGCCCACTTCATCCTGCGAATAGCAATTGATGGGTTACCGTCAGCTGTTTGCTTGTCACTTTTAACTTTGACAACGTTTATGACGGTGTCTGTGCCACTGGTCGTCGAGTAAGCGATTTTATCATCTCTTTTTGAATACGATGGATATCCTGGAAACGCAGCATTAGCAACGGTGACCGTTTTTCTGTTTTCCATGTTCATGGTAACTACTGAAACAGATCCGGTGTAATCGTCGATATTTTCATAAGCAATGATATTGGGCGAATTTTTGGAAAAGGTCGGATTTCCAACACTGGTACCCTCGGCCAGATTGTTAAATAGTTTACTGATATCACCATCACCAAATGAATTCGAATCAATATTCCATCCTCTTAAAAAGCCTATATCGTAATTTGCCAACCTTGTTCCGTTTGGACCTGATAATGAGTTGTAAACATCAAAAATTACATCATCGCCCTCAAAATTCCATTCCAGCGCAGTAGACATGACCGCTCCGCTTACACCTTGTGAGCTGTTAGCAGGTCCGTTTAAACTGAACCGCTGTAAGTTACCGCCCTGCATCTTGCCAATATAAATGGAAGTGTCATTTTTTTCACGCACAGCAGCATATCGTTCGCCGTCCCTGGAGATTGCACAACGCGACCACTTATTTACTGAATCGATAACTTTCTCTGTTGCGTTGGTCCCATTGAGTGTCAGTGCGATCAATTTTTTATCTGCACTGACAAAAAGAACAGTTTTCCCATCATCTGATATCGATGGGCGCCACTCTAATTTTCTTTTTGAAATACTTTTCAGAGATCCGAATGAACTATCTGCAATGTATAGAGTTGTTCCATCACTGGCAGGTGGCGCAGCGGTAAGAAGAACATATTCTTTTCCTGGATTGACAGGTATATCTTCAGCGTGGTCAAAAGGTTGGGTATTGTCAAAAATGCCGACACTGTCAAAGGCTGTTGCCAGAGATTTACATTCAGCTGATTCTTTCCCATAGAGTTCCTCGCATGCAAGACAGGATCCGATACGTAAATCGGCGAATTGGGATGATGCACTCAGATAGGTTGTCAATGTTTTGTAAAAAACGAGTTCTGCTTTCTCTTTTCCCACAGCAGTAGCAAAAAGATAATATGCATAACTTGGAATGCTGTTGTTAACATGTACACCGCCGTTATCTCCGGCAGTTGTATTGGGCAATTTCTGGTATTCCTGCATATTTTGCGGTTGCCAGCCTTGTTTTCCTCTACTTGCACCGTTGTGAGGATTAGACAGATCCCGCATTGCACCAGAAGGGTATACTCCGGGTTTGACAACCGATTCACCCATTTTCCAGTTCTGGCGTTCAATCATGCAGCCGAATATATCGGCAAACGATTCGCTAAGGGCCCCGGACTGCCCTATGTATCGAAGTGCTGCAGTGGCTTCTACTACGCCATGTGTTAATTCGTGTCCTGCGACATCAAGCGCCCCGGCCAGAGAATTGAACACTCTGGATCCGTTACCGTAGTACATGCCTCGACCATTCCAGTAAGCATTGTCCATAGGAGCACCGTTTTGTTCGGCAACATTGATAAATGAGAGTACAGAACCGCCCTTGCCATTGATCGAGTTTCGCCCATGAACAGTGCGATAATATTCATATGCAACTGAAGCATTGTACTGGGCAGATACAGCTTTGGCATCCCAGGTATTATTGGTTGACGTGATTAAGTTATATGATGAAGTCGCAGGATATCTGTCACGATAATCATAGGTAACAATTACACCTGTGAGCTTGTTGGGGATCTGTGATTGAGCTGCATTGAACATCGGTCTTGATGCATCGATCATGTAATATCTGTCGGTCTGGTAGGTATGTATAAGTCGTTGTGTACCGGTAAGATCTCGTACATTGGCCGTTGCATCTCCTGCATTGGAGGTCCGGTTAAACTTCAGTTTGATTTCACCGGTTTGTGCATCAATGAGATATTCCCACCGGGCAAGCATATCCGGTCGGATTAAAACCTGGTATGCAAGGCAGTCAGCGGAGCCGGTTTCCTGAGTTGGAGCGATAATCAGTTCGCAGACAGGTTTGTCATAGTCAAGGAATACCTTTTCTTCAGGGGTGAACTCCATAAAAACGGTACCATTTTTTTTCAGATCAGTCGTTGCAATCGAGATTGCCTGTTCTTTACTTACTGCCGGAATGAGAGAAACGGCTGGTGTCGCAACCGTACGTCCTACAAATTCAGCGTGATCAGAGTGCAGGTGAACCGTGGCTTCTGCACCCAGAACCCGGATGCCCTGATATTTCTGTGAAATTTTGTAATGAGTAATCTCCCTACTGGCCGTATCATCACTATTAATGGTTGGGATCAGTTCCTCCTGTGAATTTCTAATTTTCAAAACATGGCTGATTTGAGTCAGAAATGCATGACAACGTTTCTGCTGTTGAGCTGAAAATGCAGCCTTTTTCAGTGCTGGTGATAAACTTTCATTTTCAATGATTTTTCCAGATATGAAAATTGGGAAATGGCCTTTTGAATCGTATCGAATAGTGAGTGAATCCGAGGGGTGGGTAGTCACAGTCTGTTTTTTGAGTGTACTTTTTGTGGTCGTGAAGTTAGTGTTTATCGCATTTGCCGGGAGTGGCATCAGAAGCATAATAAATAAAATTTTAGAAAAAAAATTGTGCCTGACTAACATATCTTCCCTTTGTTTCTATGTACTCTGTTGTCTCATCAATACGTTGTCCTATCAATATATAGATAATTTTTTAAAATTGCTTTAATAGTTGGTGAAAGTTGCTATGCAGAAAAACGGTTGGTGTTTTTATCAACCTTTCAATCCCGGACTACAATACCACGTCTAAAATCATGTTGTAATAGGCGGAAAAAATCAGTAGTATACACTATACAAATCAGTGATCGATAATTGTAATCATCATGGTTTTATCAGAGCCGATGTTAGCATTTGCAGTATCGGAAAAAGAAGTAATTTCAAATTTAACATACTCAGGAGGCTTGAAAAAGAAACTCTCTTTCACAAGAGAGTTTCAATCTTTTTACAGTACCGTTACACCCCGGCCTTTAAGGTAGGCTTTTAGATCACTTATTTCAATGATGCCAAAATGAAAGATAGATGCAGCTAGTAAGATAGTGGCCCCAGCCTGAACTGCCTCATAAAAATGCTCCAGCTTTCCCGCTCCTCCGGAAGCGACTACCTCTGCAGAAACGACATCTTTGATAGCTTTAATGACAGGTACATCATAACCAGTGCGGGCTCCATCACCAGACTTGCTGGTTGGAAGAATAACCTGTACCCCGTAACCATCAACCCTTTTCGCCCATTCTACGGCATCCACTCCGGTAGCAGTCCGACCTCCATCAATATAGACTTCATAGCCTGAGGGCATCGCGGCGTTTTTGTCAACATCAATGGCAACAGTCACCTTGTCAACACCAAATTCCCTGATCAATTCAGGGATAAGTTCCGGCTTTCTAAAACCAGCACTACTGATTGAAACTTTATTGGCCCCGGCATCCAACACAGTCTGAGCAGACTTTAAATCCGAGATACCACCGCCAACGGTAAACGGCACAGTAGTGACTTCTGCAACTTTTTTTACCACTTCAATCATGGTAGCCCTTCCCTCAACCGTAGCTGTAATATCCAGCATGGCAAGTTCGTCAGCTCCTTTATTGCAGTAAGCAATGGCACATTGAACCGGATCTCCGGCATCACGTATATCCACAAAGTGGACCCCTTTTACCACACGACCATTTTGCATATCGAGGCATGGCATGATCTTTACTGATGTACTCACGAAAACATCCTTCATTAAATACAATTATCTTGCTGTTATTTTGATAATCCGCTTATTTCTCTATACGACAGTAATACCCCTTACCTATCCCCATTTCAGGCATTATCCTAAATGGCGCAGTTGATCGCGGCGCAGAACCGTAACCTATTGAGCGCTAAGCGTTTCAAACCTCTTGACCTTATCACCCTTCGATAAAGCCTGCGAGGTTTTCAAAGCTTATCATCTCAATAT
>JAAZBG010000020.1 GCA_012513915.1 Fibrobacter sp. | reverse complement strand
CTTCCGATAAGTGTGTAATCCTGAATTGATTCATCAACTTTCTCCTGGTGTATCTCTTCCACTTTGCCATCATAGCCGACAAAACACCCGTCGGGGCCGGTTTTAACAACGACAATTGAAACACCCCGGTCCCATAAAAATCCGATTACATCAAGGGGACGTTCATAGCCGAATAACGCTTTGGTTTCATCCGGCGATGATGGGAAAATGACATCAATGAGTGGTAACACACCCCATAAACACTCTTTGGCATCATCAAGAGACCAGCGTTGAAGTCTCAGGTTCGGATCATACGCTACCATTATGTCATTACTATGTGCAAAGTGAAATGCCTTGAAAATTGCATGCCGGGCAGCTTTTGAGACCGATTGAAGTTCACTTGATGCATAAACGATTTTAGAATTTTCGATAAGATCATCATAGATCATGGATGGTGTAATGTGTTCAGCGGCATTTCCAGGCCTGTGAACAAGGTATTCACGCTGATCAGGATATCTGGTACTGGCAAAATAGATGCCGTTATATCCCTGGCTTGTAATAACATGATCAATGTTAATTCCCTGAGAAAGTAATCGTTCACGGATCATCGAGTGGAACGGATCGCGTGCAACTGACGAAACGAATGAAACGCCTGAACCCAAACGCGCTGCAGTTGCAGCAGTGACAATATCAGCTCCGCCAATATCCTTATTATATGAATCGTTCAGGCATATGTCTCCATCACACCTGAACTCAATAAAACATTCTCCTATGACAAGCAAGTCATAGTCACGTATATGTATTGGTTTCATTTAATTTTCCGCACACTGTATTGTGCTATTAGTGGTTATATCGATTGACAATTACATCTGCGAACGCTGATGTTATATCGTCAATTTCTGTTTTCCTGACAATTGATTTCAACCATGCTTCCGGTATGGCAGAAATGCCATGCGAAAGCCCGGCAAGACCACCGGCAACGGTTCCGGTTGTATCTGTGTCAAGACCAAGATTTACAGCTGCAAGAAGAATTTCGTTTGTCGCATTAAGACGCATATAACACCAGATCGCTGCCTCAAGAGTGTCAACAATGTATCCGGTGGAACCAATTGCTGATTCGTCAAGACCTGGTACTTCAAAGGTGAGTACCCGCTTAAAATGAGAAAGTTCATCTTTGTATTGAGGTTTTGAATTGTAGTATTCAAGCGCTTTTGAAACAGCTTGACGAAGTGCACCATTCTTGTCGTCTGTAAAAAGAAGCTCTCGTATAAAAAGAGAGTATATTCCACATCCCACACATGATCGTGCGTGAGAGTGAGTTATTGATGAAATCTCATGAATTCGTTCGAGAAAAATATCTGTCGGCTCACCATGGAAATACAGTGCTGCCGGGAGAATTCTCATTAGTGAACCATTACCGTTATCATCCTCTGATCCGCAACCGCTTTCCCGGGCACTGATACCTTCGGTTACTATTCTGTCAAGAGCCATGAATGTTGTTATTCCGGAATCAAAGACAAATCCGGCCGGAGTCCAGTGGGCTTCAAAAAGCCACCTGCAGAATGTCTCTCCAAGATTTTCAATATCATAACCTTTGCACAGGCTTTCCATGGTACAAAGGATCATGGAACTGTCATCAGACCAGGTTCCCTGAGGTTGATCGTACCGTCCATAGCCAAGCATGTTTTTTACTGAGCAGAGCGATAATTCGCTTCGCGGTGTAAATTCGACCGGAACTCCCAGTGCATCGCCAACAATAGCGGATGTAATGGCTGAAACGATTTTTTCTTTTAAATCCATGATATTCAATCTTTTTGAGTACATCAGCCGGACATTTGCCAGCTTTTCACTGTAATTTAGTACAAATAAATCATAAGAATACATTTATTCTCAAAATATTTCAATAAAATAGTACTTGCCAATTATGAGTGCAATTTTGCAACCATTTATCTAATGCTGATACAAAAATGCACAATTTTTAACTGCAATTCTGCTACAGAAATGGAACCCGGCTTGCACTGACACGAATCTGGAAAAAATCATCGATTTACCAGTTTGTGAAATGTATCTTTAATAGTATTATAATAAATGATACCGGTTATTGCAGCATTATACGACTATATAATCGCTAGTATTGGTATCGAAACTCGTATATGGATAAACTGGCACAACTAAAAAATGAGGCAATAAAGGTGCAATGAGTACAGAAACAACATATAAAATTATTGCTGACGAAAACATCCCGCTTGTGAAAGATGCATTTTCGGATTTTGGAGAAGTAACAACAGTTGCGGGACGGAAAATAACTAAAGAGATGCTCGCTGATGTATCAATGCTGCTTGTGAGATCAATTACAAATGTGAATCGGGAGCTTCTTGAAAACACACCGGTCAAATTTGTTGCGACTGCAACTATCGGGACAGATCATGTTGATTTAAACTATCTGCGGGACAATAACATCGGTTTTGCCTATGCGCCGGCATCAAATGCAGATTCTGTTGCGCAGTATGTTACCGCAGCAATGTTGATACTCGCTAAAAAACGTAATGTAAAATTATCTGATCTGACACTCGGTATCATCGGTGTCGGTAATGTCGGGAGTCGTGTATACAAGTCAGCAGGGTTGCTTGGTATTAAATGTCTGCTAAATGATCCACCAAAGAAAAGATTGACTCAAAGCGATATCTACGTACCGCTTGACACTGTACTATGCAGTGCCGATATCATTACGGTGCATGTACCGTTAATTACACAGGGTGAAGATCTTACCTATAAATTGATAAACCATGATTTTCTGACTAAAGCCAAAGATGGAGTGATACTGATTAATACGAGTCGCGGAAAAGTCGTTGATGAAAAAAGTGTAAGGGCATTCCGCAATAAGCTTGGCGGGCTTGTGCTTGATGTCTGGGAGGATGAACCCGGAATTAATATTGAGACGTTGAAAATAACCGATATCGGTACATCACATATCGCAGGGTACTCTTACGATGGAAAGTTACGCGGAACGCAGATGATCTGCGACGCTGCCAGCGCCTTCTTTTTTCGTCAACCATCCTGGCACATTCCGGATTCTATAACGACTGAAGTTTCAGGAACCATTGATATTTCACAATCAAAGGATCCGGTGTATGATGCAGTATTGAATGCGTATCCGATCATGAAGGATGATGCTGCATTGAGACATATTGCGGAAAAGGAAACCAAAGAGGAGCAGGAGAAGTTTTTTGATGAGTTACGGAAAAAGTATCCGCGCCGTGATGAGTTTCCGCACTACACTATAAAATGCAAAAAAGAACAGAGTAGTGACGCAATTCTGCTATCAAATCTTGGATTTAACATTGGTTGATACTGCAAATTCCAGATACAATATGGGTTCATAGTTTTGAACCCATCCTGCCGTTTTTTTCCTTAAATGTTATTATTTTCCAGAAAAAACGAACATTATCAATTATTGTAAACGTAACTGACTGCATTGTGTAACTATTATTACTTCACAATTAAATGTCATATCTTGTTCCAGTGGTGAACAATTTTTTTGTAAAATCGTACAAATACATTATATTATTGGATGTATTAATCTACTGACATTCATATAAATCAATTTGTTGTAAAGGGTTTTCCGGTGTTTAAAAAATTAATGTATGTTTCAATTATCAGCATCGCGCTTTGTTGCACTAGTGCATTCGCAGAACTTCTCCCTATTACGTCATCATTACCAAGAGTCTCGAAATCATACGATTCCATTATCCTGAAAACCTGGCAGGGGATAAAAAAACGCAATATCGATCCCTACAGTGTAAAACTGATTCATCGCCCAAAATCGGAGTTTCCCCATGATGCCGTTTCTGAAGGTGCCGGGTATGGAATGTTATGGGCGCTCTATTGCAATGATCAGGAATATTTTAATAAAATCTGGTTTGCTGCAGAACAGTATATGTGGGCAGGAGAATTTTACAATTGGCGTGTTGACGTAAATGGAAAAGTGGAGGGAACCGGTGCTGCGACTGATGCGGAGGAAGATATTGCAATTGCACTGATCTTTGCAGATCTGCTTGTGAAGAAAAATATATGGACATTGACAAACAAAACACCGTCAGGAACAACCTATGAGGTCCGCGCGCGATCAATTCTTGAAAGCATAAAACGAAACATGCTTGAAGAATCCCATTTGCGTCCCGGTGCAGGGTGGGGCGGGGCTGCATTTGTTAATCCCGGCTATTTTGCACCTGCATGGTATAAAGTTTTTGCAGAGTACGATTCAGGTTCAAAATCAACCTGGGAAAACCTTATTAGCCAATGTTATCAAACGATTAATCTCTCGCCGGGGTTTTCAAATGGTCTTATACCGGATTGGTTGAAACCAGATGGTCAGTATAATGAGTCACCGCTTGGGTATAATCCTACCGGTGATGGAAGATGGCTTTACAAGGATGCAATCCGTGTTTACTGGCGTCTGGCAACAGATTATCTCTGGTATAATGAGCCGAGAGCAAAACCATTTTTACAGAATGCGATGAAATTCATTGTTAATCCGTCAAGAGCTAATTTTTACCAGATGGACGGTAGTCTTGTAAACGGGACGTATAAGCTGGGCAATGATGTCGAACGGCCTCGTACTGAACATAGTCATCTGACAATAAGTATGTGGGCATGTGCATCAATGGTTTCGGGTCTTGATGAAGCGGAAAAATACAGTGACGAGCTGTTAAAATATTACGATGGAACAGATTACTGGGGGAAAGCAACGGACTCCGGTAATGAAGATACGTTACATAATGAGATGTATTTCGATCAGTTTCTTGCATTCTTTGGAGCATCACTGATCTCCGGAATCTTTACAAATATCTGGGATGACATGAAAAATCCTGTAACTACAGTACCCCTCGATTGGAAAACGAAACCCTCACTGAGTACTGTGACTGTAAATGCTGATAATGAACCGCTGAACATCACTGGTGAACTTAACAAATCGGTACGATGGTCGGTTGTACTTAAAAACAGGGATAATCCTGATGAATCGGTTACCTTTTCTGATAACAGCAGCAAAATCGATATTGCATGGTATGGCTTATCGGGTTCCGGAAAGGCTATGCCACAAGGCTTCTACGATGTAACAGTGACCGTAACGGGACTTACCACGCCAACGACCTTTGAAATATGGCTCGGAAAATCAATATCACTTCTTGTAAATGACCGGCTTATCGTTGATGATTTCAGGGACGACGATTTACAACCTTTTTTCGGAAACATCTGGACAAGCTATCTTGACAGCCATGATGGAAAAACCGGTGCATCATCGGTAAAAAAGCTGGCTGTTGAGTCAAACGGAAATCAGAAACAGCTTGTCTGGAATTATCTGTTGAACGCAGGAAATCTCGGTTATGATCCATACGCTGCTGTTGAATTAAACTTCGCAAAGAATAGCAGTCTGTTCAACATGACCGGTGTGGATACGATTATTCTTACAGCATCTGCAAACAGGGATCTTGGCGTTTCGTTTCAGGTGGTTACTGATGATATTGTCAAATCGGGAACATTCAGTTATTATGACGACTCTCTTTATCTGACAACATCACCGAAAGAGTTCAGGATTCCTGTTACAGAGCTGAGGCAGCGTTTTGGCGGAGATATGAAATTCGACCCTTCACAGGTCATAGCGATCAGGATACAGGTACAGCAGAAAACCGGTTCTGAAGGTACCATTACACTCAATAGCATTCAGTTTGCAGGTGATCTTGAATCATTGTATACTGCTCCGCCGGAATATATTGCTAAAAGTATATTCACCAAAAGAGATACACGGGGTATAAACAGATATTTTGGTACTATCGGTCAGAGCTCCGGTCACATAAAAATTACTTTAAACAAACAGTTTACAGGGAACATACAAATTGTGAATAACCTTGGACGTCAGATGTACCGGAAACACTGTACAAATGCAAATGCACTTGTGATCGATGCAACGGCGGATCGTATAACCAAAGGATATTATATTGTATCCATTGCTTCACAGGATGGTTATACTGAATCGGTACCTTTTTGTATTGTAAAGTAATAATTCTACCGGTTTTGATACGTATGGGGTGTACACCGTTTAAAAAAACACGTTGTTGTACCTGGTAGAAAAGGGTATCTGCAGTCATATGAAGAATATTTGACTGCAGATAAAAAGTAAGATCGCTTAATGCCCATGCCCGCCGCAACAACCGCCACCTGATGCAGCACAGGATGTCGCACTTGCGCAGGATGTACCGCATGGACCCATTGATTTACCCATACTGATAGAACCGACAGCAGACATAAGCTTCTCTGTTTCCATGGATTTGCATGATGGACAGGGGATGGTTTTGTTACGATCTCCCGTTACAAGTTCCTCAAATTGATTGCCACATTTTGTGCATTTATATTCGAATATCGGCATAATTTAGTCCTTTGAACTATTTTTATACTGGTCACTTATCACTTGTTATGTGATACTTTTTCCACCTAAAAATATTATTTAAAGCATAATCAGGCAAGCGTTATAAAATCCACACTTCAAACACCCCACACATCTTTACATATGGCAAGTATTGATATAATCCTGTTATCATAGGTGTGCAGTTCAAGTACCTTCTTCTGTGCTCTTTGGGCAATCGCTTTGCGTTCATCCTCATGGGTGATAAAATGCTCTGTTTTGTCAATACAATCGTTCAGCGATGTAAACTCGACAAGCTCCTGATCGCTGCCATCAATAGAAAAGTAGCTGCTATTAAGTTCACGTTTGTCAGTAAGCAGAAATGCACCGCATGCGGCACAGTCAAATACCCGTTGTGTAAATGATGTCCTTATCTGGATACGGTTGATATTCAGATTTACCTTTGTTGCTGTATAGCACTTGTAAAGAGTGGTGTAATAGCAGGCCTCAGCCGATACCCGCGATTTCCTGATAAAATGCTCCCAGTCGCCATCACCGAAGCATACAAAACGATCCTTAAAATGCTCTGATACTGCCACAACAAAATCCCGGCGGTAGAAGTACCCGCAGAGCCATTCAAGAAGAAAAACCGTTTCGTTTACGTCAAGTGATACAGTGTCGGCCCATTGTTTTTTAGTGTCAAGAAGGTATTGGTGGATATCGGTTTGGGGATTTGCATAATAACGTTTCTTAAGTGATGCAACAAGGGGGAGCAGCCTGTTGATTTCGTTACCCCGGTGTTCGGTCATGATAGAATCAATAAACAGACTGCTGGAGTTACCGACAAACGAGACATCATAAAGAAACCCGGTATCATCTGCTTTGGGAAAATAGGATGGATCTGTTGCAAGCGGCATGAAGAACGTCTGACATCCACGAATTTTTAATATGTCAACAAATGAGCGCTCAGATACAAGATAGATAATATGTGGATCTGTCAGCAGCGTTCTTCCAGAAAAGATCACCTCATATAGCGGATCGTCATGAAACCAGTTGACAATAAAGCACCCCCGTTTAATGAGCTCTGTTACAAATATGCCCACTTTGTCTGTACCGGTGTCATTGATAATTACAACAAGTGCCGGAAGAACCGACTGTATGCCGTCAAGTGCAGATGTGATTGCAGCCTGATCCGGATTGAGCGGCATCGATAGTGTTGTAACAGTGAGATCAGCCCGTTTTCTGAAAGCATTTTCGACTTCTTTTGTGAGGAATGTTTTGGATCGTATGAAGAGTATGTTCATGAGATTTATAGGAATTAGTTAAGATTACGTTACACTTTTTTTTCTTTTTGGTTACGATTAACAAAGATATACACTATCATTATATCAGTATTTGATGTATAGGTATTTCTAATAAAAGTATCTCAATTTGCTATTATATGATTGGATTATTTGCAAGTAAAGAAATAACATATCCACTACAACTTTCACAATGCATCCAGATTCCCGCCAGATTCGGTAGTTATTTATTCTATGGAACATTAAAAAAAACAACCCGATTCTGCAATAATTGTGTTGTAACTCATTTGCAAAAATGCTAAATAGTTGAAATGAATTTTCTGAGATGGTAAACTTGTAAGTACTTTAATAGTGAATCAGATAAAACCAAACTGTTGATTCAGTGGAAATCAGATAATGATTGATATAAAAACACTTGTGATTGTTATTTTTTGTATTCAGGTCGCCACCAGCATTATAATCTTGTTAACCTGGAGAAGATTGAAAGGACGTTTTAATGGATTGGGACTTGTTCTTACCGATCACGTTATGCGCAGTGCCGGACTTGGTCTGCTTTTGTTACGAGGTATCATTCCTGATTTTATTACTATCGTAATCGCTAATACTTTTGCATTTGGCAGCTTTTCGTTTTTGCTTACAGGGTTACAACTTATTTTTGGGAAAAAACCATCCGTTCGTACCAGTGCCGTGTTATTTTGCTCAACACTGATTGGACTCATATACTTTACGAATATTTTTCCAAGTCTTAACGGCCGTACAGTTATCCTATATGGAATTAACGTTGTCTACTGTTTATTGTGTTATAGTTTGTTTGCTTACCGGCTATCGCCAGAAATGAGATTAACAGCACAACCATTGGCAGTTATTTCTTTGTTGATAGGAATTGTTTCAGTTGCACGTACGGTATTAGCGTTCATTGAGCACTCAGATGGCGATTTTTTTTCTATACATACATTTGGTGTTACACTGCTCCTGCTCTATTCAATTCTGGTGGTATTACTAACAATCGGTATCCTATTTACTTTAGGGTTATTGCTACATGATGAGCTCCGGAAGAATCAGATAAACCTTGCTGGAATGGTTAAAGAACGCACTGAACAACTTCTTGAGGCAGAAAAGCTTGCTACATTGGGAACGTTATCTGCAGGAGTTGCTCATGAAATAAATAATCCAAACAATTTTATACTGATGAATGCGCAGATGCTTAAAAAAGGTTGTTCAGCAATGTTATCCCTATTGCTGGAAGCAGGGAGTGGTAAAGGAATATATATAGGCAATATGCCGGGTGAAGAATATATCAGGCGTCTGCCACAAATTATTACTGATATTCATGATGGATCGAGACGTATTGAGAGAATTGTAAGCGATCTTAAAGATTATGCATCGGCTTCTTCACGATCAAAAGCAGTAGTAAATCTTAATGATGTGGCGGCTGTATCGGTACGGTTAATTGGTGCTACGATGAGGAAACACACCAATCGGTTTGAATTTGTAATTGCAAAAACACCTGTGAATGTACTGGGTGATGCAAATCGTCTGGAACAGGCGGTTACCAATATTCTTCAAAATGCTATTAATGCCATTTGTGATAAAGAGCAATCTGTGGCGCTGACCATCGGAATAAATGAACAAAAAAAATGTGGATTTGTTGAAGTTCGTGATCAGGGGTACGGAATTTCGGAGGGGAATCTATCTAACATCACAACTCCATTTTTTACGACACGTCGTGCACTTGGTGGAACAGGATTGGGACTTTGGGTTGTTCAACATATCGTTGCTGAACATTCTGGACGTATGCATTTTGAATCTTCTGCTGGAAAAGGAACTACAGTAACTATCGAAATACCGGTGATACAGATTGAAGGAAAATAATATGGAAAAAACTAATGATAATAAACATGCAATTGTACTGATTGATGATGAATATGCTGCACTCCGGGCGATGGATCTTGCGTTGTGTGTCGATGGCTTCTGCCATGTTCAAATGTTCACCTCATGGAGTGCTGCAACAAAAAAAATTAATCCTTTGCAAACAAGTGCGATTCTGCTTGATCTCATCATGCCGGATGTTTCTGGTATCGATGCTCTTAAGGAGTGCCGGTGTTACTATCCCTGGATACCTGTTATTATTGTAACCGGTGTAAACGATGTCGAAAGTGCAGTAACCTGTATGAAACTTGGTGCGGTAGATTATCTTACAAAACCGCTGAACAATAATCGTTTTGTCAATTGCGTGCGTAATGTCCTTTTTGCTGACAGTCTTCAAAACAATAAAACATCAATCGTTGTGAAGCCTGATAAGGATGAGGGAACATCTCATCTTACAGTAACTGAAAAGATTACAGCACTTGAATCACTGCTTGGAAAAATCGTATCGGTAAAAAATAACCCAATGACCATTAAACACCGTATGATGCTTAATCAGTTTGTTACTATCATGAAGGATCGTAAAGCATATATCGATCCGGATATCAATATGAGTTCAGTTGCAAAACAGATGAACAGCAATACTACGTATCTAAGGATTTTTTTGCGGAATGTGTTCCAGTGCAGTTTTAGTCAATATGTCAATACATTGAGAATACTGGATTTTATTGTTAATGCAAGAAAAAATCAGGGACTGCTTTCAATCGAGGGCATTTGCCGTATGGTTGGCTTTACACGAAGAGCGACATTCTATGATGTGTTCAAGTCAATCACCGGTATGGCACAGGGTGAATATATTACCGGACTTAAAAATAACGAACATTGTTGATCGCAAATTAGTTAAAAGTATTGTTGTTGCATTGATTATAGTCGTACCTTATCAACTTCATCTCACAGCTTTAACAGAACATTGTATATTGTACGGATTTCAAAAAACGTACACACAGACACTTTACCTCAATTAAAAAATACGAAATAATTGAGTTGGTAATAAATGGAAATTTATTATTCAGTCAATTACGTTGTGCGCAATAGAAAATATCTGAAATGGAGAATCTATGACTTTATTTGTGAAAAAAACAGATGTAAACACGAAACACCCCGGATTATACTTTAAAGTTTTTAACGACAGAATCGGTTTAAATGGTGAACAGAAGTTTTATGATGATTCAATCGTGCATTCTCAATCCAGGAAGTTACTGTTTGCGATGGCAGTTATAATCGCTGTAAACTTTACTTATGCTGCAACACCCGGATCGTACATTCAGGGTGATGGTAGTGGTGGTGGCGGTGGTGGTGCAAGTTCTGCTAATGGTGGTAGTACTGGCGGCGGCAATGGCGGTGATGGTGGAGGCAGCAGTACAACAATTAACGGTACAGCCGGAGATGATGTCATTTTTGGTGATGGCAGTGGTGGTGGTGCTGGTTCCCGGACTGTATCGTATGTCGCTAATAATAATAAAGGAGGTTTAGGAGGCAGTGGCGATGATGTCATTAGTGGTAATGAGGGCGATGATGTCATTTTTGGTGATGGTTTCAATGGTATTGATTACGGGGGATGGACTGCTACCGCCGGAGGCCTGGGTGGTGGTGGTGGTGGTGGTGGTGGTGGACTTTTTGGGGGTGCACCGTGGGGTGGACCTGGCGGGTTAGGTGGTGGTAGTGGAGGTGGCGGTGCAAACAGTGGGGGCTCCTCAGCTGTTCTTGTTAATGGATTTGGTAACCTCGGTGGCAGCAATGCGGGTACGGGCGGAAATAGTGCAACTTCAGTCGGGACTGTGACCGGGAGCGGTGGAGCAGCAGATTCGTATGCAGGCGGTGGTGGTGGCGGGTTTGGTGGTGCTGCCGGAGGTAGTGGAGGACAAAGCGGACTCGCAGCTCGTGATGGTGCACATGGTGGTACCGGAGAGCATCGTTTTTCTGATGCAAGTGGATCGATAAAAAGCTATTTCACAGAAGAAGTATTACGAAATGTATTGACAAATTACCGTTTTTACGGTAGCGGCAATGACATCATAGATGGTGGAGCTGGAAGTAATGAACTTTTTGGACTGGGCGGCTCAAACACATTTATTATTGAATCAGATGATAATGCTACCCACAACCGGATCTGGGATTTCAAGGTTGGTGACAAACTGCTTTTAAAAACCGATGGAACTACCATATCTGCTATATCGGTTGGAAATGTACTGAGTACGGCAACTTATGGTGATTATGATGGTGATGGGGAAAATGATGATACCCGTTTTATGTTCAATGGTTGTGAAGTTATTCTTATCAATACGAATCTGACTAGTGCAAATAATCAGGGAAGTAATGGGGAAATAGAGGTTGGAAACAGTGCACCTGATATTGATCTGCCTAATACTGCGCTATCATACATATATAACGGAGATAATGGCTGGTTCTCATCAACTTCACTGAATGATAAGGATGGCGATGCCGACTGGATTGGTGGTACACTTGTTGTTCAGATAACATCTAATGCTGATAATGCTGACCAACTGGGTTTACATACGCACAGTACAAGCCCGACAATATCAATAAGCGGCACGTCGTTGTCCGTTGATGGTGTTGTTGTGGCAACCTTATCGCAAAACTTTGGTGCACCCTCGTCAAACAGCTATGGCTATGTAATCGTCGGTTCGGCTGCACTGACAATTACATTCAATGCAAATGCAACTAACAGGGTTGTATCAAGAATAATGGAGAATCTTTGCTTTAAGTCAAATGCTACAGGAAATGGAAATCGTACTATTACAGTGACGGCAAATGACAAGTATGCTGAATCTGCATCTGACACTCGAGTAATCGGAACGCGTCCAGTTATAACGACACAGGCAGTTTCTTCTATATCTGCCACCACAGCGACGGGTAATGGTACAATAACAGACCTTGGTGTACCGAACCCGACAGCACACGGAGTCTGCTGGCATACGTCAACCGGTCCGACAACCGCTAACTCGGTAGTTGATAATGGGGGAGCCAATGCAACCGGTGCGTTTACAGCATCGATGACAGGATTGACACCTGGAACAACCTACTATGTTCGCGCTTATGCGACAAACAGTGCCGGAACCGCATATGGTGATGAAGTTACATTTACCACACTTAAGGTTCCGGTAGTAACCACACAGGCAGTTTCTTCGATCGCTGCCACTACAGCGACGGGTAATGGTATAATAACAGACCT
>JAAZBG010000253.1 GCA_012513915.1 Fibrobacter sp. | reverse complement strand
TTGTGGTTTAGCGGGGTTTTTGTGTGAGAGGGGACAACAGTCGCAACAGCACTCTCATCCCTACAGACTACTTTCATTGTAACTGATGACGCCGAAATACTCCCATTATTAGCCGGGCTTGTAAGTGTAATAACCGGTCCCTTTGTATCAAGCATTGACGGGTCGTATTTGATATAAATTGGCAACGTTGATGAATTTGCGGCTGCTGAGCTATCAATAGCAGTAATAACGATAGTATCCGTCTTTCCCGCAACTAACGATGCAACAGCTATACTGTACACTGAATCAGTCTTCTGAACTGTCAGTGCAGCACTTCCCTTCATTGCGGTAACCGACATAACTCCGCTCTGATCGGCACATTGGAGCTGTATTGTTGTCTCTGCCGTTGACACGGTAAATGAGGCGACGACTGGATTTTTCAACGATATCACCGGGCCAACGTTATCCTGCATGTCAGGATCATAGGTCAGCGAAATCTCTTTTACTGTAGTATTTTTATTTTGAGATCTGTCAACAGCTTCAACGGTCACGATCGTCTTCACTCCCTTAGGAAGATCCTTTACCGTGCACTGGTATGTATCACCGCTATGAAGTGTATCACTTAAAACTGTTGTTCCGCTCCTGAATACCACACTGCCGATCCCTGACAGAGAATCTGTTATGGTGAATTTACAAGTAATAACATTTGAGCTGATCACTGCATCGGGTGTTGATGGCTCTATGAGAACAATGGTTGGCAACGATAAATCCGTGGCAGATGTCCTGATAAACAATTTGAGAGGGTAGGCAGTACCGTTGTAGACTGCAGTAATTAGCACAGTGTCAACCGCAGGAGCTCCCCAGCAAATAGTATCACTCCAGACATGTTCTGCTATAATACCTTTATTGCATCCAAATGACACATCTGTCATTGCAGGATCAGTAAGCAAGGAATCGAGTGATTTCGAAACGACACTGTTTTCTTCAGCGTTTATACTTAGCGTATCCTGTTTCCAAACAATCGGATCATTTTTACCCGGAGCTGCAAGCACAACAATTTCAAACAGATATTCAGTCGGCACATCTGTTAACATCACCCTGACCTTAATAGTATCAATGCCTGGCGTTTTATATAACGTTTTAAAAAAGACAGTATCGGGAGTTGTGGCAGTAGGGTTTCTTAAAGTTAAGACCCGCTCAAGTTTTTCCTCACCATCGACTGATTTCAGAGATTTTACCAGTTTTGGAATATTTACGGTAACACCAACCTCAATACTGTCACCAGCTAACGCTGATACTTTATTTCCTGAAAGGAAAAGACCGATTTTTAAATTCCGGACATCATCATAGGGATTCGTTGGCAGCTCTTTACAAGTGAACAACAGAAATAAGGGTAAAAACAGACCAGCTACAGATAAACCTTTTAACATAAAAAACTCCTGTTTGGGTATGATAATAAAACCTGGGAAACGCTTATGTGCAAAAATAAACAACGGTCAGTATACATACAATGAATAAATGATTCGTTTTTTAATGCACCCGTCAACAAACACTTTTGTTACCAAATGAATTAATTATTAAAAATTTCATATTTCACCGTATGCCAGGATGTTATAAAAATTTTTTGTAAATTGACATTACCCGGAGAAAACAACTATTATTTTGCACCAACTATTTAATCAATAAATTACCTTTGTCTTATATCTCATTTAGCTTAACAGTACGAGATTCGCTGTTTTTTCCCCACGCTCCAGTTTAAACGTCATAACAGATTGTATTTAATCCAACTACATTTATTACAGGAACACTCATTGAAAAACTCTTCCGAAATTTTTTAATGTCAGATTGAATAATTATTGTATTCAATGTACTATTGTATCTATTAAGCAAATTGGTCCGGAAATAGTAAGGATTAGCACAATGAAGGTACTTATCACTGATGATGAATTGGTAAGCAGAAAAAAACTTGAAAAACATGTTACCTCCCTGGGGCATCAGGTAATCGTTGCAACAAACGGGAAAGAAGCTCTTTCTCTGTGGACTAAACATCGCCCTGATCTTGTCATTACAGACTGGGTCATGCCGGAAATGAACGGCATTGAACTTGTCCGCGAAATCAAACGGCTTCAGGGGAGTAACTACTGCTATGTTATCATGATAACTTCACAGAGCGAGACACAGGATCTTGTAACCGGTATAGAGGCTGGTGCTGATGATTTCATTGCCAAACCGTTCATTAAAGAGGAATTGACAGTCAGAATAAAAGCCGGAGAGCGTATCATTAACTTTGAGAGCAGGGACATCGTGATCTTTTCCATGGCCTGCCTTGCTGAAGCACGTGACAGTGATACAGGAAATCACCTTGAACGTATCCGTTATTATTCAAAAATCCTTGCTGAAGATCTTGCACGTGAAGAGAAACTGGAGCAGCTTACCCCGATATTCATTGACAACATCTTTCTAACAAGCCCGCTTCATGATATCGGTAAAATCGGCATCCCTGATTTTGTTCTGCTCAAACCGGGACAACTTGACGATAAAGAATACAAGATAATGCAAAAACATACATCAATCGGTTATGAAGCACTCAATACCGCCATTCACAAATATCCCAACGCAGAGTATCTGATAATGAGTGCAGAGATCGCATTTTATCATCACGAAAAATATGATGGTTCCGGGTACCCTAATCATCTCAAGGGTGAGGATATTCCATTAAGCGCAAGAATCGTCGCGCTTGCTGATGTCTACGATGCACTGGTAAGCCGTCGCGTTTACAAAAGCGCTATGCCGCATGATACCGCGAAATCCATCATAATCTCAGAACGGGGACGTCACTTCGATCCAAGGATTGTTGATGCTTTTTTGCGATGCGAAGAGCAGTTTATCGAAATACTTGAGAAGTATTGTGAAGTATAGCACTGAATAACCATTCGTGTTTTACTATCCTGAATACCGGTAATACTACATCACCTTGAAAGAATTTGCAGACATGGATGAATCACTGCTGAAAGATAAAATAATACTTATAGTCGATGACTACGCCGTAAACACCGAATTACTCAGCCTCTTTGTAACTGATGCCGGAGCAAATCCGATTACAGCGTGCAATGGCCTTGAATGTATTGAAATTGTCAAGAAGCAACAGGTAGACATGATTCTTATGGATAAAAACATGCCGGTGATGAACGGGCTTGACACGACAAGAGCACTCCGTCAGCTTCCTGAGGGTAAGAACCTCTTGATTATCGGCATTTCTGGTAATGATTCTGAAACTGATGAAAAGGAATGCCTTGATGCCGGTATGAATTGCGTTGTACCAAAACTGACACTCAATGATGTAAAGCTCATTAAACTCGCGGCATCACTACTGCACACGCAGAATGGATCGGCAGAGAACGAACCGGATCAACCATCAGCACTTAACAATGATCCTGCCGAACAGAGCACACCGGATCAGATAATGGATTACGAAAAAGCACTTCGTGAATTTGAAAATGACAGAGATCTTCTCGATTCACTCGTTGTTGAGTTCAACCAGATAGTACAAAAGAGTGCTCAATCCATGAAACAAGCGCTGGAAGCATCAGACGTTGAATACCTGCAGACAGAAGCGCATGGTATCAAAGGTGGCGCAGCAAATTTACGTGCACTACCTCTGGCGGAAGCTGCCAAAGCACTTGAAAACGCCTGCAAAACAAATGCACAATCCGGTGAAATTGCAAGGCTATTTGATATTTTTATGAGTGCACTCGCGCAATTCGATTCATTTGTCAACAACCGGTTGCATTAACCTGCAACGTCTGCATCGATTCGACAGATTCCCGTTACACTCCCCTCAGATACATACATTCAGGTCCGGCAGTCCGATTCTGCAATACTTTGCTTCATTCAGTAGTAATTGAGTACCCGATTTTCCATTTTTAAACCTGCTACCAGACCCTGACAAAACGTATTTTCACTGTCTATAAACCTATAGGTATGGGACTCGCAACACGTGCATGTGTTTTTCAGGATCGTGGACAGTACCTATAACGGCTTGTCAGACAGATCGTTATGCCTCACACTCCACAAATACAATCACTGGAACAGTGCAGGCTTCATATAATCGAAAGGTGGTTTTAGGGTATTATGGCTAGTGTCCGCCGGATTTTTGTTGAAAAGAAAAAAGGGTACGATGTCGCAGCTCATGGTCTTTTTACTGATTTAAGGGAAAACCTTGGCATTAAAGGACTTCAGGGCGTTCGAATTATTATTCGGTATGATATCGAAGGTATTACTGATGATGAGTACACAGCTGTACGTAACACTATTTTTGCAGAGCCACCGGTTGATGTTGTCCATGACGAAACACTGCCGCTTGAATCTCACGAGAAACTAATTGCTATTGAGTATCTTCCAGGACAATATGACCAGCGGGCCGACAGTGCAGCACAGTGCATTCAGCTTATGACCCATGGCAACCGTCCGTCAGTTGCAACAGCACAGATTATCTCCATACGCGGCCATTTTACAGATTCAGACATTGAGAAAATTAAAAAATACTGTGTCAACCCCGTTGACTCCCGGGAGGCATCACTTGACAAACCAGAGACCCTTGGCTCCGATTCCGTACTGCCTCAGGATGTTGCAATTATCAGCGGTTTTACAACCATGCAGCAGACGGATCTTGACACTTTAAGATCCACACTTGGTCTTGCAATGCGTATCGAGGATCTTACTTTTACGCAAAATTATTTTCGTGAAACCGAAAAGCGTGATCCGTCACTTACTGAAATCCGGATGCTTGACACATACTGGTCAGACCACTGCCGTCACACAACATTTCTTACCAGAATCAACAATGTGGAGATAGAAAACGGTTTTTTCAGTGCACCCATAGAACAAGCATACACGAACTATCTTGAGGGCAGAAACTACGTGCTTGACGGAAAGGTTAAACCTGTCTGCCTGATGGATCTTGCGACACTTGGCATGAAAGAACTTCGCAAACGCGGCATCCTTAACGATCTTGATGAATCCGAGGAAATTAATGCATGCAGCATTGTGGTTCCCGTCGAAATTGATGGACACAAAGAGAATTGGCTTGTGATGTTCAAGAACGAAACGCATAACCATCCAACTGAAATTGAACCGTTTGGTGGTGCTGCGACCTGTCTTGGCGGGGCAATTCGCGATCCGTTAAGTGGGCGTTCATATGTGTATCAGGCTATGCGTGTTACCGGTGCTGGCGATCCGCGCTGCAGAATTGAAGATACACTTCCCGGTAAACTGCCTCAGCGTAAAATAACCACACTTGCAGCCCACGGTTACAGCTCCTACGGAAACCAGATTGGACTGGCGACCGGCCATGTCGCTGAGATATATGATGAAGGATACGTTGCAAAGCGTATGGAGATTGGCGCTGTTATTGGCGCAGCACCCGCCGATAACGTTGTGCGCGAACAGCCGGTCAAAGGTGATATTGTTGTACTTCTCGGGGGACGCACCGGTCGTGATGGCTGCGGGGGTGCAACGGGGTCATCAAAGGAACATACCGAAGAGTCAATCAACACATGCAGTGCTGAAGTACAGAAAGGAAATCCGCCTACCGAACGGAAAATTCAGCGGCTTTTCAGAAAACCTGAAGTAAGCAAATTGATAAAACGCTGCAATGATTTCGGTGCAGGGGGTGTTTCTGTCGCAATCGGTGAACTCGCAGCAGGACTTGATATCGACCTTGATGCAGTCCCGAAAAAATATGATGGTCTTGACGGAACTGAACTTGCAATTTCGGAATCCCAGGAACGTATGGCTGTAGTCATTGACAAATCGAATCTCAGGAAATTTATTGATGCAGCAGCGGTGGAAAACCTTGAAACTGCAGTAGTGGCAGAAGTAACCGACACCAGAAGGCTGCGTATGAAATGGCGCGCTAAAACAATCGTCGATATCAGCCGCGATTTTATCGATACCAATGGAGCACCTCAGGACACTGATGTTACCGTTACATCACCGGATCCCGAGTATAACTTCTTCAAGGAAACGGTTCCCGGAAAATCAGTTGCAGCGAGTGTAAAGGATGCCTGGAATATCACCCTTTCTGATCTTAACATCTGCAGTCAGAAAGGTCTGATCGAGCGTTTTGACAGCACGATCGGTTCAGGTACAGTGGCCATGCCGTTTGGCGGTACCTACCAGATGACCCCAACTGAATGCATGATTGCAAAATTGCCGGTTTTAAAGGGCGAAACGAACTGCGGTACAATCATGAGTTATGGATACAATCCACGATTGTCAAAGTGGAGTCCTTTCCATGGAGCTGTGTTTGCAGTTATCGAGTCTGTTGCAAAAATAGTTGCATCCGGTGGAGATCACCATAGAATAAGATTGACACTACAGGAATACTTTGAACGCACCGGTACCGACAGAAAACGCTGGGGGAAACCATTTGCAGCACTGCTGGGAGCATATGCTGCTCAAAAAGAACTGGGTATTGCAGCAATTGGCGGCAAAGACAGCATGTCAGGAACGTTCAGGGACATGAATGTGCCTCCGACGCTTGTATCATTTGCACTCGCACCGGCAGATATCAGTAAAACGATTTCACCTGAATTCAAGAAACACGGATCACAGGTACTACTTATTAAAGTAGTACGTAATACCCTTGAAATGCCGGACTTTGCACAAATAGACAAGGCATACACGCAGATTCACAACGCAATAGTTGCAGGTCATGTGCTTTCTGCTCATACGGTAAAATCCGGCGGTATTGCTGAAGCAGTAACAAAGATGTGTTTTGGCAACAAAATCGGAATTTCCATTGACAAATCGTTGTCTGCTGATTCTCTTTTTGTTGCAGATATCGGATCGATCATACTTGAACTTGATTCCACCGCAAATGTCGCACAATTGTTTAACGATATCCCGGTTCAATTAATTGGTTCAACTATCGGGAATTACGAAATTATTACCGGTGATACAGTACTTGATCTGAGAGAGCTGCAGCAGGTCTGGGAGGAACCGCTCGAGAAAGTATTTCCAAGCCGTACACCGACCTATGATCCGGTATATGCGATCACCCCATTTACAAACAGAAATAAATCAAAAGCTAAAATTACCGTTGCAAAGCCACGGGTTCTGATCACTGTTTTTCCCGGAACAAACTGCGAATACGACACCGCCCGTGCGTTTGAAAAGGCTGGTGCAGTTGCTGATGTTTTTGTCATGAAAAACCTGACACCATCAGATATCGGAGAATCTATCAGCACCATGGTAAAAAAGGTTGAAAACAGCCAGATACTTATGATTCCCGGAGGATTCAGTGCTGGTGATGAGCCTGATGGATCCGGTAAGTTCATCGCTGCTTTTTTCAGAAACCCGCATATCAGGGATGCTGTCAACAAACTGCTTCTTGAGCGTGATGGTCTTGCGCTCGGTATCTGTAATGGTTTCCAGGCATTAATCAAACTGGGGCTGGTTCCTCACGGCCGGATTCTTGACATGAATTCACAGAGTCCGACATTGACATTTAACACTATCGGACGTCACATCTCCTGCATGGCATATACAAAGATCAGTTCAGTCAAGTCTCCATGGTTATCAAATGTAGAGTGCGGTGATATCCATGCAATCGCAGTTTCTCATGGAGAAGGCCGCTTTGTGGCATCACAGGAAGAAATTCAAAAGCTTATTTCAAATGGTCAGGTTGCCACACAATACGTTGACTGTGAGGGAAATGTTTGCGGCGATATCAGCGGCAATCCTAACGGATCGATGTATGCCATCGAAGGTATTACCAGTCCGGACGGCCGGGTACTTGGCAAAATGGGACACTCCGAACGTATTGGTTCCAATGTTGCAAAGAATATTTCCGGAAATAAGGATCAGCGAATCTTTGAATCCGGCGTCGCTTACTTCAAATAATTGATTATCCGCCAGTTATGTCGGGGTCTGATCAACCCCGACTATTTTCTATTTACCGAGGCATGTGACCACGGATCTCCAAGGTTTTTACCCGGGTTATAATCAAATCATTAATCTGTTGCATTGCACAGGAACCTAATGTACAATTTTTGATGCACTGAAGGGTTATACATTAGTAAGGATGGTAAAAATCGTTGGAGAAATTATGAAAATCGAGACCTATACCAAAGGCGTGTATCAGGTACTTAAAGTCGGTGGTCAGCAGCATATAAGCGATCTTTCCGAGTTAAAAGATCTTATTGTAGGCTATCTCCAGCGTGGTATCACTAACATCGCGGTCAACTTCTGTGATGCATCCTATATTTATAGTGGCGCAATTACAGTACTGATCGATTGTTTTAAAAAAGTTAAGCTAAAAGGCGGACAGCTCTGCATTCTTGAACCCGACCCCGGGTTGTTTGACATTCTGGAAATGCTCAATATCACGCGCGTTATTCCAGTTTATAACGATGAAGAGGCACTTCAGCAGTAAGAATCGTTTATCGCATATCTTTCACATGTTCATTCGCTGCTATCGGCCGTCAATATACGACTGCTTACGGAACCACACGAATCGAGGGCGTACCCGTTCCTGATGGTTTTACAAATGGATTGTAAACATCAGGATACACTGCATCACCATTTCCAACATCATTTGGTCCCTTTTCAGCAATCAGTGGAATCCAGATCGTTGTGCCGGGCCTAAGAGCATTCAAATCGAGATGTTTATTGTATTTTTTGAACAGCCATAGCGGCAGAGCATTTTCATTATCAGACTGATTGCAGATATCCCAGAGCGTTTCCCCTTTTTTAACGATTCTCGATTTTACATCAGCGACTTTATACTGGGAATAAAAGTCTTCCTCAATCGCCATATGATACTGTAAACGTGTTTCTATGAACTTGTCAACTACATCCTTCTGTTCAATCGGCAATTGCAGTTTTTTATTCAACCTGATATCAGAACCCCGCCCCATGTTATTAAGTTTTCTTATTTTCCAGGTTGCAACACCAAGCCATTCTGCATAATGCCCTATCGTCTCGTCAACAGACACAACGATTTCGGCGCTGTTACCAACAGGCGACATTGTCAGGTCCAGATTGTAAACACTGACATCGAAATTAACCTGCGCCTGAGGACGCGTTGTTTTATCTGTGATTTCCTCTGCAGCAGCAACAAGTGCAATATCTTTCAGTGAATCAGCCACGATTTCAGTGAGCACCGGTGGAGTATCCACTTTGTCAACAGGTAGATCTTCAGGTTCAGTCCTGACAAAACCGGCATCAGGTTTTTTCTCTTTCTTTTCCTTTTTTTTATCGTTCATCGCAACGACCGTTTCTTTCTCTTCCTGCGGCAATTTTGACTCAAGTTCATTCTTTGCCATCTCCAAAAGGGCATCAGCGTTTTCGACTGCAACGACAAGTGTATCTTTACCTTTAGTCACCGCTCCGCTCTCTTTGGCTTTAGGCTGCTGCGGTACCACTACAGATGCCACAGTTTCAGCAGGTTTACTTACCGGCACTCTTAATAACTGACCGACAACAATCTTATTTCTACTACTAAGATTATTTTCGCTGGCAAGTTCCTGAACAGAAACACCGAGACGTGATGCAATGGCTATGAGGTTATCACCTTTATTAACTTTGTAATACTTTGGTTTATCCGGTACTTTGCTTTTTAGCGAATCCGGTATTGATGCCATCAAGGCAAGCGCATTGCTTGACGTAAGCGTAGCAGGAATATGAATTGTCAAACCGGCAGCCAGTTTTGTATGCTGCTGGAATGTCGCTGCACGAATCGCAGGATTCAGCTCAATCAACTGTCGCGTTGTTAAACCAAGATATTTACTGAGTACATCCGGGCGAATATGATGTGTCAGTGTAATATCATTAAATTCGAGCCGGGGATGAAGCGTAACATTTGGAAAATAGCTCTTATAATCCATTGCAATCTCACTTGCGGCAAGAAAACAACTGTAGAAGTTGGATGATGCAAACCTAAACGATCTGCTTTGGTAGTTTTGGATTATGTAGGCAAGATCTCGCGAGCCGGTGGCATTTACCGCACGTTTCATGCCGTTAACGCCGTGATTATAGGACGTTATCGCAATAGGCCAGGCTTTGAGTTCGTTGTAAGCACCTGACAGATAACGCGCAGCACCCCTGGTTGCAATAATTGGATCACGACGTTCATCAATAGCATACGTGATTTTCATACCAAAGAGTTTCCCTGTTCCACGCATGAATTGCCATAGCCCGGCAGCGCCTACTTTTGAATATGCTGCTGTATTAAAGGATGATTCAACATGCGGCAGATACGCAAGACGTTCCGGTACACCATACTCTTTTAAAATTGATCTGATTGTGTCAAGATACATACCGGAACGGATTAGTCCTTCCCGAAACCGGTCTGCCTGCCCCTGCTGATATCGTACACGCTCGGTTGCCGTTTTAAGTTCATCAACAGTTGTCATCTTCCTAAACTTTTCTGCAATACTTTTCTGCTCATCATTCCACTTGCTTTCATCTGTAGCATTCATATCGTTAATGAGTGCTATAATACGTTCCTTTTCTTTACGTATAGTTGCCACGGAACCGTCATTGAGTATCTCTGAATAGACAATCGACATATAATCACGGTCGTGAATCACACCGTCGTTGAGTGAATATTTAGCATAAATCTTCTTCCAGAACTCAACACGATCTTTCAGGATATCCGGTGTTGGAAACGGATCATCCGAAGCAGTCGCTGAAAACGAAACGGTAACCAAAACTGCTAAATACAAAAAAAGTTTTCTAATAGGCTGGTACATCATAAGTTGTTGATTCCTTTAAAGATTCAATGCATAATGATTTGCATTGTAATTATAATTTTCCGACCAGCGAAAGGCAAGGATTGTTCATGATTTGATATTCAAATATTAAAGTAACAACAATTTCATCTCTTCGTCTCAAGGCTACACTTGCGCGGGAATCTTGTTTTTCATTACCATATTGGTAATAAATGTAGCCGACTTTTTTGATATGCTACCTATAAACCATGGATAGCCGCAAGGGCTATCCATACGGGTCAATTGAATTGCCCCTCTTTTTTCTTCATTAATATTCTCCAGATTTTGTCTACCAGTTCTCTGCCGCTAAATGGTTTAACAACAAAATCATCAGCACCACTGGCAAAACATTTCTGGATTTCATCATTCTGAGTCCCTGCCGAGAAAAATGCAATTGGTGTATCACGGGTCTCTTCCTGCGTACGGAGTATTCTGCATAACCGGTACCCATCAAGGCCAGGCAGGTAGGAATCGAGAAGAATAATTGATGGCTTATGCTGAAGTGCCATTGTTAAACCGGATTCACCGCTTTCTGCGACAAGGATATCAAACGCACTCTCAAGTACCATACGTGCGATTTCAACAGCTTCACGGTCACTGTCAATAAAAAGGATCGTCGGTTTTTCATCAACGTGGGGCAGATTTTCCTCAATATACGACTGAGGTTCCATTCTATCAATATAGAGTGCCCGTGTTTCATCATCATCCCAATGAATTTCTGCCTGAACCGGCATGGTAATATGAAATTCACTCCCGGGAAATGTATTCTCTTTTACACCGTCACTGGCAACCCAGATCCGTCCGCCGTGACGTTCAACGATACCCTTGACAATTGACAGTCCGAGTCCTGTACCGCCACCCATAAAACTCGAATAGCTTGTACTATGGCTGTTAACACTGCCGACCTCATAGAACGGATAAAAAATATTCTTTTGTTCAGTTTTGTCAATACCGATACCGTTATCTTTTACAATAATATGAAACTTGTCGCTTTCCTCAAGTGAAACAGAAACCCATACACTGGAACCATCAGGTGAATATTTGAGCGCATTACTGAAAAGATTGGTAAAAACCTGCTGCATTCTCATTTTGTCACCATAGAAAGACGGAAGACTATCAGGAATGTTGCAGGTAAACGTTATATTTCGTTTCAGCGAGAATTGTGCGAGTTCATCAATGCAGTCGTAAATCACAGCGCGTAAATCAAGCAGTTCCGGTTTTAAACGGAGACGTTTCTGCTCAATTCTGGTTACATCAAGGATATTATTGACAACCTTATGAAGCCTGTCTGCTGCCCGGTTGATACTCTCAATCATTCTATAAATGCTGCCATCAAGCTTATCTTTCATATTGTCAATAATGATATCCGAATAGCCCTTTATTGACGTAAGCGGCGTTTTCAGTTCATGTGATGCAATGCTCAGAAAGTTTGATTTCATCTCCGAAACCCGTTTCCATTCAGCATTCGAACGGATCAGTTCGGAGTTCATTTTCGCCATTTCAAGATTTTTTTTCTCAATCTGATCGGTGATCCGGATATCCTGTGTCATATCCCTGAAAATGAGTGCAAGTGAATCCTGATAATTTTCATTACCTTTTATAAAAAACGACTGTACCTTGCACACCGTCGCATCCTTGCCGGGTGGTTCGATAACCACGCTCGCTTCTGCCAGCTCACCCTGAAGCATTGCAGTCCAGATCTCTTCCCATGTTACTTTACCAGTATAATCAGACACCGAGTGATCGATAATTTTGCCAAGCAGCGTCTCACGGGACTGGTTAAACATCTGTTCAGCAAATCTGTTGACATAATGTACTTTACCGTCTGTGCGCAAAACCACTATTCCGATTGGTGTGTATTCAATGGTCCTTGCAAGCAGTAATAGATCCTGATACATAGTTTTGTTTTGTAACCTTTTTATAATAAATTAGTAACTTTCGATATATCCGATACTATTCATGGATAATAATACAATAGGGCAGCTATCTGAATCTATGAAAAAAGTGCGATTTCCATACATAACTTCCCGATGTTGCACATTAGCGCACATTATGCAATGCGTTTACACGATGTGCATTTTTCACCCCCCCAGGTTCAGGCACATTTTCAGAACCATATTCTATTAAAACAGAACGATGTTCCGGTTTCTTATCTGAATTGTCTAAAAGCAGACCATCTTACAATCTCAGATTAAAGATCTCCCTGTTGATGTTTTCAGCAGCGCTGAAATCTTCCGAACTAACCGCAGCAACTTTCTTGGCATATAACTCCAACAATTTAAAATGTTTCGGAGTCAATTCTAATTCTTCACCAATAATCCTGACAATCGCATCAACATCTTCCTGGAAACGGTAACCACTCATAAATTTTCTGAATTCTTTTACTGCAGAATCAAATGTTTGAGGTTCCTTACGACAGTACAACATGTTTGGAATGAACTCTTTCATCAGTCGCTCATCAACAGGACCATGTTCCAACGTTGTTACTTTTTGCAGGTTTGATGGTTCCACTTTTTCGATCTGTGAAATAAGCATCTCTATTTCATTACGTACTTTCACCTGTTCCTGCTCCCTGTAGCGGGCCTGATATATAATGGGAACAGCGTTGATACTTAACACCGCATTGCCTATATTTTTAAATGTACCGGCACAGTAGACATCACCCTGTTGCGAAAAAATCTCCGATTCTGAATGAAATGGGACAATCTTGGCTGGTGTAGGAATAAAATCCTCAAGATCCCCCAGATTTTCAAGGCGATCCTTAAGTTTTTGTGGATCCAGCGCAGACTCGATACCATTCATTTTTTCAAGCATATCCGTGAGCCCCTCACCAAGCCCTTCCTCAAGCGAAATCCCCATCTCTGATTTCAAAAAGTCTTTAAGACTGTTCTGTTCTTTAAAATTTCCCTGTGCAACAAGAAATCCATTGTGAACCATTCCCGCAATCGGATGTTTCATTGACATAAGATCTGATGGATCTATGTCGATAACGGCATACACAGTCACCTTACCATCAAGATGCTGCGGATCACCCTTTTTGTGTATTAGATCAAGTATCATACGTTGTCCTTTTCAGATTCTTTTACAGACGATGCTTTACCAATGGCCATTACACCCCTGAAAAGAACGATTGTTGAAATAAAAATCAACAGATGCCACCCCCAGATAGCATGAACACCGGCAACTTCAATGAGCATCAGACCAAGTGCCATCGGGGTAATGGCAAATGTTGACGCCCGCAGAAATACATTAAAACCGGTCAGCCTATCAATCCTGAAAATATACGCAGCAACTGCAAGAAATATTATACTGAAAAAAATTGTTAAACCACTTTGAAACAATGTTGTAGCATACATACTGATTATGATCGTCGGTAAAAAGGACGGACTCGTAAGAAGACCACGGATTTCTGATGCCGTAAATTTCAGGTCTTTCTTCCCGTTGAGCAGTTTTACATATGAAATACTCGCCTTAAAATACTTGTCATCGTAATTAAAATGAATCCGATCTTTACCAAGTGCAAAATAGGGCGCATTGAGATTAAATGTCTGTGATGCTGATGTGTCGATGAAAAGCAGTGTATCTGTTGCCTGAATCATTCCGTTTTGGAAAAAAACAGCACTCATCAATGGCCAACTGCTTTGTAATGATGGTACAAAGGGTGTCTGTACATGAGGATCAAGCAGACCATCCTTTATCTCCATTCCGGATAATGCCAGTTCAACCGCATTGGGAATCCCATCACCGGATTCGATCTGATGCCACCATTGTGCAATAACCGTTACAAACGATGTTAAAAGAAGTAGTAAAAAAACATACCATGCAACCTTGGATCGTTTAAATGTCAAAACCTCCGCATAGAACTGAGGATCGACCACGCTTCTGTGTAATTCATAAAAAAAGTTCACGTATTAACTCAATTTGATATTTTTAATGTATTGAAATACCTGCCACTGGAAATATACCCAATCCATAACCTGAATAGCGTCAATAATTCCAATCCCAGTCAGGTAAAATAGAAAATGCTTGAGTCGCCTGTAAAACAATTCTTTCTACTGATTTGCACAACCAGATTGTACCATTTAATCAGATTATCATAGCCTGATCAGGTATCACTATGCTGCGAATGATCCACTGTACACAACATAACCGGCCACGATTGATCATGTCCATTACCGCAGACAAAACCCGGTTACATCCGTTCATGTTTCATGATTGTCAAAAGCAACCAGAACGCCATTATCAGTGATGCCGTAAAACCAATAATTCCGATGACCGGAATTCCATAAAATGTCGGTGGAACTTTTGAGAGAACTACGATTGATGAGCCAATAAGCAGCGCTGCAAGTACGAGCCCGAAAACAAGCCTGTTGATTATCTGATCAGATTTTCTGAGCATCGGATCAAGACCTTTATGTTCAAATCCTATCCTGAGTTTTCCTATTTTGACAAGCTGCATAAGCTCACGAACCTCTCCGGGAAAATCACGGATAAGAAAAAAAAGCTCCTGTGCTGTCTCAAGCCCTTCTTTTGACAAATGCGATAGCTTGTACCGTTCCTTTACCAGACGTTCCGCAAACGGTTCAATATGATGCATCATATTGAACGACGGATCAAGTTTATATCCAATACCCTCCATTGTTACAACAGCTTTTACAAGTAAGTAGAATCCTGGAACAACCTTCAGATGGTGTTTCGCCAGCAGCTGTGACAAGGTATTCAAAACCTCACCTATATTTATTTTTCCCAGCGCTTTTGATGCATATTCTTCCACAAGTTCGGCTATTCTATACTCAAGTTCATCTTTACTCTCTATCTGATGATCCGCCATCTCAAGGAGTATCCTGACAATACGCTGCGGTTCCCTTGATGCGACACCGATAATAATCGAACCGAGACGTTCGCGGGAGGTGGGAGTCAGGATACCGGTCATACCGAGATCAAGAAAGCAGATCCGATTCCCTTTTGTCACAAGTATATTTCCAGCATGAGGATCCGCGTGAAAAAAACCGTGCTGAAAAATCTGTTTTAAAACAATTGCAGCACCTCTTGAAGCAATATCCCTGGGGTCAAGACCGTTTTCCATCAGTTCATTAACATGAGTTATCTTTATTCCATGAATAAACTCTGTCGTTATCACTTTCCGGCTTGTTAATTCATGATACACTTTTGGAATCAGAATTGTCTCATCATCCCTGAAATTATGAGCGAAACGGTCAATATGACTGGCCTCAATTGAAAAATCAAGCTCTTTGGTAATACCATTTGCAAATTCGCTGACAAGCTGCAGCGGATCAAATGCATCAAGATTGGAATAATGCTTCTCGATAAGTGATGCAAGATGGTACATGATTTCAAGATCGATAGTGACACTTTCTGTCAATCGTGGACGCTGCACTTTTACTGCGACTTCAGTGCCATCATGCAGTGTTGCCCTGTGCACCTGAGCCATTGACGCTGAGGCAAACGGTTTATGTGCAAATTCTTTAAACAGCACCCCGATCGGACGTCCCAGCTCCAGTTCGATTGTTTTAACTGCATCCTGCTCCGGAAATGAACCGACAGAATCCTGAAGCGTCTCAAGTGACTTGATGAGCTCAACAGGAAGTATATCAGGACGATTACTTGCAAATTGACCAAGTTTTATAAATGTTGGCCCCAGCTCCTCAATAACCATCCTGATACGGTCCCACTTGGAGTAAACCTGCACATGTAAACTTTTTTTACCCCGCAGGATCCGGTTACCCACCCTGAGATACCGCTCAATATTCAACCTTGAAAGCAGATCTCCAAAACCGTATTTGACTAACGCGGAAACAATTTCACCATAGCGCCCGATATGCCTGTAATGAATACCCCGCTTTATACTACCATTTCGTTGTGTCAATGTTTTACCGCATCTTCAATCTTTTGCTCGACAAGTGCCACTCTCTTTTCAAGAGCATTTAATTCAGATCTCGCAGGGATTGACAGGGCTTTTAATGCAAGTTCGACCTTCTCATTTATCAATTTTTCAAGTGCCTGTTTTGCGTCATCACCTTTTTTCTTAAGTTCATCAACAAATTGCTTCCCCTCTTGTTCCGACAACTTGGCGTCTTCTGCCATTTTCTTCCCAAGCTCTTCAATCTTCTCACTTGTCATCACAGCAAACCCAACTGCGGTAAGTACCGATTTTTTCAACAAGTCAACCATTTTTATCTCCCTGGTTTGTGAATGAATGTATGGTAAAAAAGTAACCCTGCTTTTGTATATTCACATTCGATTACGCTGGTGAATTCAATTTAGTACAACTATTATACTATGTGCCTGTTAACAATGCTATATATCCTTGGTGATCAGAAATATTCTGCATTACACCATATTCAGTTCTTATCCGGTTATGCACGACAAAAGTCTGCCTTAAATTTCAACGAATTCAATTCTAAGATTATTTTGTACAAATGCTATAAGGAATAGTTATTTCCTACTGTAAGCAGCATTATGTAATACGCTTGCAACATAATAAATAATAATACGTTAGGAATATTATCATCATTTCAGATACTAATGATGAATACTGTTCAATACTATCAAAAAATTTATACGTTTAATTTTCTGTTGTGTTCTTATGCAGTATTTTCTATTTTCAAGCATTGTCAAACCCAACAAATTGTATTAATGGATCAAGCACAAAAGGAACACCATATGAGAAAGAAATTATTAACGGGGATTAGTCTCCTGCTCACTGTCATTTTTTCATTATTATGTACCTGCAAAGAACTTCCAAGCAATCCATATGAACGAGGCGAAAATTTAAAAATCACCATGTTTATTTCCGGTGATTTACTTGAAGCGAGCGCTGGGTATCCAGTTTCCGTTGGTCTTGTCGTAAATATACCAAGCCTGGTTAAAAAGCTCACCGTTTTACCGGGTGATGATCAAAAAGAGATTACGGTGGCACTAAAGCACCCTGAAAGCTCACAACCTGATACTGTCTACTTTGAAACGATGTATAAACTGACCGGCAAAAAGAACATTATCGTTAGAGCAGCATTTGGTGATGGTATAATAAAGGAATTCCCGTTTTTACTCCGGGTGTTTGACTCCTCAAATTCTCTCTGGAAACAGGACACAATGACAATTGCAGTCAAGGAAGACACAACGATAAGCTATTCCCTTCTGACCTTATTGAAGGATCCATCAGCAACAAATGTTGTATTTTCTACGCCAGATACCGGTGTAAATGGGACCATCTGGAAATACTCTATCCCAAAGGGTGCCATATCAAGGGACACGATCACTCTGGTTGCATCAAATGACGGTACGGAAAAGTCTGTATTAAAAGTGTTTTTGATAGTTTTATCAAAAGACACTGTGAGCAAAAATAGTGCACCGGAATTTACTACTGACACAATCAGAGCAGTCATTATTACCGGTAGTCAATATCTTTTAAACCTGAAAGATTCCTGCAAAGATTCCAATGGAGATGCACTTAGCTATTCGCTCGTGACACCGTCAAAAGGTTCGATCACAACAACAATGTATGGTTACACACCATCTGATTCTGACGCTGGAACACAGACGGCAACTATTATCGCCCGTGATCTTGAATTATCAGATACATTAACGATTATTTTTACAGTCAAACAAGATGACACCGAGCCACCATCGGTAACCTTTACGCCATCCCCTGTTGATACCATTTTCAGTAGTGATACAGCCTGTACAATCTCGTTAAAAGCACTTGACATAAGTGGCATTGACAGGGTGGAGGTATCAAGTGACTCAAAGAATCCATCAAAGGTTACTACCGTCAACGACTCTATCTGGAACATCATGGTTTCATCACTGGGCAGTGGCATTGCTGCTCCGGTAACAATCACTGTTTTCGACAAATCACCACGGGCAAATTTTTCTGAAACAACTGCTGTTGTCAAGTACAAACCAACCGATAATGACAAACCTGAAATCCAGATTACATCACAGTCAAAAGATACTGCGCTTATTTATAAATCAACTTGTGAAGTGATACTCAAATGCATTGATGCAAGCGGTATACAATCTGTAACGGCATCAAATGGCACCGCCACATTAAATGTCACGGGCGTTACGGATTCAGTATTCTCTGCAACAGTTACAGATGTACCATCAGACCGGTATATGCCTGTTACATTCACGGTTACCGACAAGTCAACCAATGTCAATGTAAGCACCAAAACAATCTATCTGAAGTATGATCCAACCGGAACAGATCTCACAGCACCTTCGATTACGCTTAAAAACCCGGCATCAGACAACACCGTCATTGGTACATCATCGGTGACTGTTGATATTCTCTGTACCGACGACAATGGGGTTGTATCCCTGATTTGTGAATTCGGTGGCAAAACATATTCTGCAACAAAAGGAACAAACAACATTTTCTCTGTAACAATTCCAGGTCTGGTGAAAGGTGCAAATGTATTGAAAGTTACTGCAACAGACGGCTCCACCAACGCGAATACAAAATCTGCATCCTTTACTGTTAATTATGATCCTACCCTATCGGATACAACCGGACCTGTGCTTACATTACCGGCATGGCTTACAGACAACACTACCGTCGAGTCATCATCGATAACATTCACAGCAGAATGTACTGACATAAATCAGGTTGCAAGTGTACAATGTTCATTTGGCGGTAATTTATTTGCTGTTACCAACTCCGGAAATATTTACAGTGTAACAGTCACCGGACTGAATTCAGGAATAACCAATGTGATCACTTTGACAGCTCTTGATGGCTCGACTAATAAGAATAAAACGGTAAAGACGATTGCTGTTAAAGTTGCAAACGCTCCAGTAATAACGATTCAACCTAAATCTCAGACTTTAAATACTGGAAACAAACTGACTCTTTCAGTTACAGTATCCTCATCACTTCCGCTCACATATCAATGGTATAAAGACAACGTTTCATTGACAGGTGCGACCCAATCAACTTATACGGTCAATTCTGCATTATTTAGCGACAGTGGCGTTTATCATGTAACAATATCTGATGGCACTAATGTCGTTAAGTCATCAACTGCATCCATCGTTATTTTAACGTCTCCAATTGCTTACTGGAACTTTGATAATTTAAACGACAACACATTCCGAGATTATACAGACAATGGTTATACGGTAGTTTGTTCCGGAACCGGTTATTCTACCTCTGCGGGTAAAGTAGGAAACGCACTGAGTCTGACTGGGAATAAATTTTTATTAGAAGTCTTAAATTCTAAAAACAACTTCTACTTCCCATCATATTCGATTGAGTGCTGGTTTTATCTAAACTCTGACCCAACACAATACACTGTAGATGATTATGTTTATGAGTTATTGGATTTTTCCTCTATTGCACCAGGAGATCGAAATGGTTTTGGTGCACATATTAATATAGACGGAACTGCGACATTCGGCCATTCCGCAACGAATGGAGAACGTTGGCATGTTGCAAAAACACCTATAGTATCAATAAAAAAGTGGTACCATATTGTATTTGTGGCGGACTCTAATCTTTTGAAAATCTATTTAAATGGCCAGCTTGAAGCCACATCAACGTATTCAGGTGCGTATATTAATCCTGGTGTCAATGCACATATCGGTTGCCAGGTACTTAACACTGGTGTTGTTCGAGGCTTTATGGATGGATTGATTGACGAAATGAAATACTACAATTGTGGCCTTACTGAAAATGAAATTATTACCAGATATAATTTGAAATAATAAGCACATTGTATAACAAAGCAGCAACAATCAATCGGCCAAAGCTTGTTTACAAACACAGATCATCACTATTCCACTACAGTTCTTAAAATTCTGCAGTGGGATAGTGATAAGTGCCTTCAGTTATTACATTGCGTTTTTCATCAAATACCTATCATCGCAATAACCCTACAGTTCCGCATCAACGCCAACTACGCCACTTAGGTTTAGCGAACGTTTAAAAGTTTTTCAGTATTCCCGGAAACAGTTCTACTGAAATAGACTCCGTTTTTCACATGTCCCTGGATGTTATTTACGCGCCTACCTTGACAATCAATTACAGTTTCAGTTTTCATTTTAGCTGTTGCAAACTTCTTAACAGTTTTAACCACCGGTGTTGTAGAACTTGTTAAATATGTCGGAATAATTCCGCTTTGAGCAACAGGTTCATCCTCGTTCTTTTTTGCCAGCCCCGTTTTCTCAAGAGCGGTGACTCTGATAAAAAGTACACCCTGCAATTTTGAAAGATCGAAACCAGACAGTTCTTCAAGTGCTGCTTCAACGCTTGTCATTTTGTAAGTTCCTAATATCGGTGTAAAATTCTGATCGTCAGAAACATCAACCTGAAACAGATAATTTTGCGGATTAACAACCTGCGACGAGCTGTCATGAAGTGTAACTTTTACTTTTGTTTTTGGAGTAATTACTTCACCACAATGAGGCGATTCGATTTTGATAAAATTTTTACACCTTGATGTACCAAGGGATTCTTTATATTTGTCGAAAATTTCTTTCGATGAAAGAGCAGTACCATAAAGCTTTACATAACTGATTTTCCCGTTAAAATGTCTGCTGCCATAGTTATTTTCAGCACCAATAGTTACAGGCCTTGATGGATTAATAAACACCGGCAGTTCCCGGCCGACAGTTCGCAGATTATCTGTTGCGTTATAACCATTCAAATAAACCTGCATACTGAATCCATCCCAGGTTGCAACCATATGAGTCCATACATCTCTTTCAATGCACCGGTCTGTAAATGTCTCTTTCCAGACATTTTTACCAACGCCAAGAGCAAACTCACCAACAGCTCTCGAAATTGATGATCGTATCTCTTTTTCATTTGATGTCGGAAGTACAAAATCCTGGTAGTTATTGTATATGTCAACACATTTCAGCGGATACATATACCCTCCACCCACCCTCATATCAACGCCCTCTGTTTCTAATGTGTAGGCACTGAAAATATCAGAAATATAGGGATTACTCATCGAATAATCCTTTAGAAAAAACTTGCTTTCAATTGTAAACTGCCCGGCCGGAATCGTGACTTGAGAAAGATTAATTACTCCTGATCCCCCTAAGTTGAAACACTGTACCGGAGTAGTTTCAATTGCTATATCGTTAACAAGCAACATGCCTTCATTTTTAAATGAATCGGCATTTTCAGTAGAAATGTCAAGTATCGTTGCAGCATCAAGATTAAAAAATACAGCCGAACCAGCTAAGAGAGATACAAGTGTTCTGCGGAATTTCATTTGATTTCTCCTTAAGAATTATTTACTCAAAAAAGAAGTTCATTTATATAATATCTTACATTCCGCGGGTTGGGATTACGATTTTTTCGATTTTTTTTGTCCCAACATATGCTTGACAATGTGACTTTCACCTAGTTTTATTATTTCCCCGGTTATCGTTTCAAGTTTTATTCGATTCTCT
>JAAZBG010000252.1 GCA_012513915.1 Fibrobacter sp. | reverse complement strand
TTTGTTAAGAGGAAAATAAACCAGACTAACAACCGCCATTACTTTTTTCTCTTTGAATTGCCCTTAAAAAGAATTTATTGTGAGATTTTTTTGTGGTTTAGCGGGGTTTTTGTGTGAGAGGGGACAAATGATTACTGAAAAACGATCTAATTTAAGTGGAATCAGAAAAAGAGGCGATAAATATCAGGTTAATTTTCAATTCGAAAGGAAACGTCATTGGATTACTATTGGTAGCGACAAAGAAGAAGCAATTAAATTTCGGAAAAAATTACAGTATTTATCAGAAGAAGGTACATTAAGAGAATTTTTAAATGAAAGTAGAAAGAAAAACATTACATACGGTGATGCCGTGGAGGAACACAACCAAAAACACTTAGTTCATTTGAAATCTGCTGACCGTGCTTATCTTGCTTTAAAGGCTTCTTTAAAGTTTTTTAGTGATAGAAAAATAACTTCAATACAATGGGATGAAATAGAAGAATTCAAAAACAAAAGACTTAAAGAAGTATCTTGTTCAACAGTCAGGCAGGAACTTGCAATGATAGGTGCAGTCTTTGAGAGGCAATTAAAAAATGGAGTAATTAATGACAATGTGGTTAAAATGGTAAAGCCACCATTAGTAAATAATGTTCGAGAAAATATACTATCGCATTTAGATTTTCTAAAATTGTTAAGAGCTAAATGGAAATATCTAAATCATGGAAAAGAGAAAGTTAAAAATATCGAGCATTATATTAAACTGGCATTAGTCATAGCTGATTATACCGCTATGCGTATCGGGGAAATTTTAGCGTTGACTTGGGACAATGTAGATTTAGATTCTGTAGAAGAACCAAAAATCTATATACCAGTATCTAAAAGCAAAATAAAACGTCATGTGCCTATTCATAGTAATTTGAAAGAAATTTTAATAAAAGAGAAAAACGGATCTAATTCAAGATTTGTAATCAATAAAAATAAAAACCGAATAAATAGAATCAATAAAGGTTTTAAAAACGCATGTCTAAAAGCTGGCTTAGAAAATACTTGGATTCACGACTTAAGGCACAGAGCAATAACACGGTGGGTTCAGGAGGGTAAATCTATACCTGCAATAATGGCAGCTACTGGACACGCCACTTATAGCGCATTTAAACGATATACAAATCTTTCAGATAAAGATATACATACCCTTGTAGGTAGGAAAACAAAACCTTTGCCATTAATCACTTTTTATGACTTTTATAACGATCAAATGGTAACACGAAAAAACAGAACGGCAGAAGATGTTTTGAATGAAAAATTTAAGGAAATGGGAGTTGAAAATTAAACGGGGAAGTGTGCCAAAAGTGTGTCATATAAAAAAAAAGACTTACTATTAATAACAGTAAGTCTTTATATTGTATAATTGCCGCCTCGCAGAATCGAACTGCGGACACAAGGATTTTCAGTCCTTTGCTCTACCGACTGAGCTAAAGCGGCTCATTATTTCAAAAGTGCATCTAATATAATTTTTGGGATTTGCAAGATCAAGCACCTTTTGTTTTTTTTATAAAATCTTTATCAATTTCAAAATAACTTTGAACATTGAAAAAGGCATCGAAATCTACAACATCAAAAAAATGTTCAACTGCATCATCCGGTTGACGACTCATGACCCCGATTTCGATCATATTATACACCATATACCCGAAGTCATCTGTTTTTGTTATGCCCCAGTTCCGAAGTACATCCCGAGCCATCAAACCAAATTGCTTTAACGCAAAAAGTAATAATCCTTTCGATAGTTCCTGTCCGCTGACATGACGTTTTTCACCAAGACTACTTAGATAAAATTCAAGACCTGACAGTACAAATGAATATGCCTGGATTTTATACCGTGTGTCTTTTTCAGCGACGATCTCGTTTTGAATCTTTTTCATTACCTGAGGTGTAGTCATTTTGCAACCCCCTGGTTCAGGGCAATTTCCTTAACAACAACACCTGTTGACTCAGGTTTACTAATATGAAGAATCTGCAGTCCTGACTTATCTGCAAACCGGGTATTCATCGCAATTAATCCTGCTACTTTTACCCTCTCATAATCTGCCTTACGATCTATCCCGATAGAATCTCTGGATGGAAGCGTTACGGCGTTTGGATTTACAAAAGCAGATCCCCGCTTCATACGATAATCAAGGTGTGGCCCGGTTGATAAACCTGTAGATCCTACAAGACCAATCGTCTGACCTTGCGTTACTCTTGAACCGCTCCTCACCATAATTTTGTGCAGATGTCCATACGTTGTTGTATACGCACCGCCATGTGATAACTCGATATAATTTCCATAACCACCTTTCCAACCGGCATAGATGACTTTTCCATCTGCTGCTGCAGCTACAGGCGTTCCGGTGGGTGCTGCATAATCAATTCCCAGATGAGGACGAACAATTCCAAGCACTGGATGCCGGCGTTTATGAGTGAATCCTGATGAAATCCTTGAGAAACGAAGCGGTGCTTTTAAAAACTCTTTCTGAACAGCCTTACCATTTTCATCATAATAGCGCATTATGCTATCAGATGAATCCCTGAATCCGAATGCATAAAAAGTTTTCTTTTCGTTCGTGTAACGTGCAGCAAGAATATCACCATACCCCGCTTTTTTCCCATCGGCATAATTCTGCTCAAAAACGATCTGAAAAATATCACCTTTCCTGGGATCTGTAAAAAAGTTTATGTCCCAGGCAAAAATATCTGCAAATTTTCCGGTAATTATATCACTTACTCCGCATTCATACATCTGTTCTGATAAGGATGACATTATCGTGCCATTAATAACGCAAGTGTAGGTTGTTATGTCCTGAGGTTTCTTTTCAACCCGAACAACACTGTCTTTCCAATGAATCGTATACCAAAACGATTTGCTAAGGATTGAAAACCGTTCAAGATTTCCTGCAACTCCCTTTTTTATTTCAACAGAATCTCCAGGGTAGATTGTTTTTAAACCTACAGAATTAATAATTCTATAAATCTCATCTGAACGTTTTCCAGAGATATTCATATTGAGAAGAAGACTTAGAAATGAATCCCCAGCCTTAACAACAGTACCGACTATATCCCTTTCAATGTAATAACTTAGAGGCTTTGAAAAAAGTAACTCTTCAACGCGTTTCTCCCACTCGTAATCAATGGAAAGTACTAACGATGCATTTTGAACCGGAGGATATTTTTTTTTAAAAAGATTGAACTTATGAGCGATTAACAAGAATGAACCGAAAAGACAGATTACTATAAAGAACCGGAGAAAAGTATTCCCTCTCCTCCGGTTCTTAAAATATGGTAACTTATACGACACTTAAAACTCCACCCAACGCACCATATCCTTAAGGAAGACGGATGAGGCGTGATGGGTTCTTTCCTGGTTGCAGTGTAATCTCCTGTGTCACTTCTTTAGGTCCTTTTACAAACCTAAGTACATGTGTACCAGATGGAAGCTTAAGCTCTGCGACGTTTGTTCGTCCAACAAGTTTACCGTTAAGGTAGACTTCGGCAATCGGAGGCAATGACGCAAAATAAATTGACGCATCACCGCCGGCAGTTGATACGGCAGGCGCTGAGACGGCCGGTTTTGACACTGCTGGCTTTGATGGTTCCGGTTCCGGCGTCGATACCGGAGCAACAGGTGTTGATACCGGTTCTGGAGTCGATGTCACAACTGGCTCAGGACGTCTCGTCTCCGGTTCTGGTTCCACTACTGGTTCTGCCTTTGGCGGTGGTGGTGGAAGTTCCCTATCAAGAATAAAATTTTCACTTATGCTGCCACCAGTAAATTCAATGTCCCTGGATGTTGATTTATACCCTGCTCTGGAAAGTTCAATTGAAATAGGACCAAACACCGGTTTATCCCAGGTGTAAGGCGTTTTTCCAATCATCTCCCCATTGACAGAAATAAATGCTCCAGCAGGCGATGAAGTAATCACAAGCTTATTGGCAGATTTTGTTGGTGCTGTAGCAACAGGTGCTTTTGCGGGTCTTTTAGCAACCCTTTTCGGTGTAGTTGATTCTTTCTTTTCCGGTACCTGTCGCGGTGGCTCAGGTTTTACTGGCTCCAGTGCTGGCGGAGGTGGAGTAGGCTCCAGCTCGACAGGTGCCTGAGGAGGTGTTGCAGGAGCTTGCGTAGCAACTGGTGGTTTTGTCTCTGCCGGTTTCTGTGCAGTTGAAGACTTTCCTCCAAATTTATTAATTAATCCTGATGTCACTGCATAATAACCAGCTCCGGCAAGAGCAAGAAGTAAAATTACCACAACTATAATACCAACTGGCGATTTCTTTTTCTGAATATCATCAGAAAGAATATCGTCTTCATTATCTATTGCATCCGCACGTGCTGATGACAACTCAGTACGGAATTTTCCGGTTTTTGGTGCAATCCCCTCAAGCTCATCACTAAATGATGAAGGTATTGGAAATTCTGCTTTTTTGGGTTGAACAGGCATCTGAGAAGCTTCAGGAAAGCCCTGCATCTCAGGTGTAAATTCCTGCTGCTGTGACCCCATTCTTGATTGATCTGTAGAGAATGGTGGACGAACAGGAGGTTTCTGAGGTCCACTTATACCTCCGGTTTGAACAGGGGGAGGAACAATCGGCCTTGATGGTGTAAGAGGTGGCGGTGGTGGAGGTGTAAACTGCCGTCCCTGAAATTGTGGTTGCTGCGTCGGAAATCCTGGACGAGCATACGGGCTCTGAGGTTGTTGTATTGGACGCGACGGTTGCCGGGGTTGTGCCTGTTGAGCATATCCCTGATTTCCAAAGTCCTGTAATGGTTGCTCTGGTCCTCCAAAAACCGATCCGATTTCTGATCTGAGTTGATCAAACTCCGATTGAGACTGCAGCGACTGTTCCGCGAAACCCTGCTGCTGTCCCTGCATCAGAGACACAGAGAAACTTTCGACCTCATCATCAGAACTGAAAATCCGAAGTGCATTTGCAACTCCAGCCTTCTGAAGAATCTGAATTACCTCGGGACGCACCTGAAGTAAACCAAAGTTTCCACCTGCTTCAGTAATACTCCTATTCAGAGCCATGATAACGTTCATGCTGTCTGAATAAATGTAGTCCAATTGAATAAGGTCAATCAAAACATTGCTTTTACCGGTTGCAATATAGTCAGTTATGGTTTCTTTCAACAGTGTCGAATCAAAAACCTCACCATCATCAAGTACCGGTTCAATGACATCAAAAATTCCGGCTGAACGAATATGGAAGTTAATATTAACCTCCTTTAAGTAAGTTTATGTTTATATTTTCTCGGTTAACCTGAATAAAACAGGATTTTTTTTCTTTATTAAGATCTAATCTCTTGTAACCAACGAAGTTACTTGATATTCACAACCACGTTGTCAGCTTTAAAACAAGATCATTATTAACATAATTACTGCGCCAGACAGGGGTCGAACCTGTGGCCTTCGGCTTCGGAGGCCGACGCTCTATCCAACTGAGCTACTGGCGCATATAGTATCATTTAAATATATAAACAGGAGCACCGCACATTCAAGCCAAACGTTTTGAAAGAAGGTCTCTAATGCCAGTAGCAACAGTGTTTCTCAAAGCAAATAAATTTACGTTCCATAAAGATTATTGTAATATAGAATTACGAATGGTCTTCATCAAAGAAATATAAATTACATTTTCAATATTTCTGCACTTTTTTATAATTTCAGCTCCTTTTCAACGATCCAAAAGATAATTCACCCGTAAATTGATCATCAACGATCAATTCCTTCAGCATCTAATCACATGTAAAGAAAGAACGCACACGTCACGATCACCCGGCAAGAAGTGCGACAAGCCTTGAGTTTCGTTTCAATGCACTGTCGTTTTTAATCGCGATCGATAACGCTTTCTCAGTACCCACAAGGATACACATTTTTTTAGCCCGTGTCACTGCAGTATAAATGAGATTTCGTTGAAGCATAATAAAATGTTGTGTTGACACCGGAATAATTACCGCTTTGAATTCACACCCCTGACTCTTATGAATGCTGATGCAATATGCCGGCTGAAGTTCATCAAGATCCTTCAATTCATAGCGTATTCGTTTTTTATCAAATTCAACAACAAGGGACTCTTCGTGTGTAACATCAACAACTTTTCCAAAATCACCATTAAAAACCCCAAAATCATAATTATTCCTGATCTGCATCACCTTATCGCCTGAAAAATAGGTTTTATTTCCTCTGACAAGTTTATGCGGATTCTCATTAAGCCGCTGTTGCAGCATTGCATTAAGATTTTCTGTTCCAAGCAGTCCGTTATGCATCGGTGCAAGCACCTGGATATCATCAACAGGATCGAATCCATATCGTGCAGGGAGACGTTCGCTTACAAGATTTAAAATTGTGTCAAGACATTCCTGAGGATCCTCGCGTACAAGCAGAAAACAATCATCACCTTGTGCATTTGTAAAAACAGGCATCTGCCCCCGGATAATTGCATGTGCATTCGTAACAATTGCACTTGTCGCAGCCTGCCTGAATACGGTTGTAAGATTGACATGAGGAATCAGTCTGCTGGCAATACAATCGGCAAGTACATTTCCGGCACCCACGGATGGCAACTGGTTACTGTCACCTACAAATACAAGACACGTCCCGTACTTTACAGCCGTCAGCAGACTTCTCATAAGAAGCAGATCAATCATCGATACTTCATCGATGATAAGTATATCACATTCGAGACGATTTGATTCATTCTTTCCAAAAAGCAAACCATTGTCTGATGGTTTATATTCGAGGAGCCTGTGTATTGTCTGCGCTTCACAACCGCTAAGCATACCCATCCGCTGCGCTGCACGTCCTGTTGGTGCCGCAAGAAATACTTTTTTATTGATCGACTGAAAAAAACCGACAATAAGCTGTAGCGTTGTCGTTTTCCCGGTACCCGGTCCGCCGGTCAGAATAAACAACTGATTTGACACCGCCATCGTAAATGCATCAATCTGTCGCGGATCAGCCTCCCAATTATGTTGCAATTTATAGGCGGTGATATACGATTCCATTTTTTCCCGGGAAACAGTAGTTACTTTTTGACGCATACGCTGCCTGAGATCTGATGCAACAAACATCTCGGCATCGTAATAGTGTGGAAGATAAATACAGTCCCCGGTTTTAATGAAAAGATTGGCATCAACCGCATGATCAATGGAAAAAACAACACGTTCTTCTGTAACATCAAGAATTTCCACGGCCTTTTTTTTCAGATCACCATACATCTGATACACATGACCTTTACTGCATTCATCCTGCATGATATGAATCAAGCCGGCTTTGATCCGTTTATATGAATCGTGTGCAAATCCCATACGCTGGGCAATCTGATCTGCTTTAACAAATCCGACTCCCCAGACATCCTCAACCAGTGAATACGGATTTTCGCAAATTTTTTTCTGAGCCTCAGGTCCATATGCTTTGTAAATTTTCATTCCAAGATTAAGCGTGACCCCATACTCCTGCAGAAACATCATAAGCGTACGGAGATGACGGTGAGTACCCCAGACGGCTTTAATTTTTTCACTGTATTTTTTCCCGATTCCAGAAACCTGTTTCAGACTATCAGGATTATTATCCAGAATATCAAGCGCATTTTCACCAAATACTTTTACAATTGCCCTGGCCCGTGATGGGCCTATGTGAGGAATAATTCCAGAACCGAGGAACGCTTCAATACCTTCAGGTGTTGTCGGACGTACGATTTCATAACTTTTGATTTCAAACTGACGTCCATACTTTTTATGAACAGTCCATTCTCCCTGACATAGAAGATTTTCACCTTTATTAATTGACAAAAGCGTTCCGACACACGTAATGCGGGTACCATTGGCAATATCCATATTCATAACGGTATAGCCATTATCCTCATTATGGAATGTAATATCGTGAATGATGCCGGTTATCTGAATCATAAAAACGTTATCGCTGCCTGCAGTCAGGTAGTAGTTACTGCTTTCACAAAAACGTATATCACACTAATTGACAAATTGAAAAAGTGCAGATATAAAAAAAGGTGGATTACTCCACCCAAAAACTTTGTGCATATCCTGCAACCATAATAAAAGAAATAAACAGTTTACAAACTATACTTTTCTTTTCTTATGTCTGTTCAGGCGCCGACGCTTTTTTCTTTTATGCCGATTAATCTTGGCTTTTCTTTTCTTTTTTACGCTGGACATCGAACCGGGTTCCTTTCAAAAATAGAAATTCCGTTATTTAGGAATCACTAAATATGCATTTTGCCGCTACTGAGAGTCAAGGGACAATTCGTATGGATTAAAAAAAGTAATCGGGGCATAGCGGATATGCCCCGATTTTGACCTACATACCCATATCTTTCAGTGTTAAGCCACATACTGATACCACATACTTACACAGATATCAATCAGCTCCTTGATAGGGCCATGCATCAGACTTTTGGGGATAGTCTGATGCATGCCTTAATAATAAAGCAATCATTATGCCAATTAAAATAATCCCATATAAACGGGTAGGATTGCAGGCCCCCAATCATCATAGTGCAGCCAGTAATCTATAAGATGTTGATTTATAACAGTTATATTTTTTGTACCAACTTATTGAAGCATCGGGACACACAAAAGAAACACAAACTATATTCCCAAAAAAGGAATTCGTGGAAATGCATAAATGCGACTTTGATCACATTTTGTTGCAATAATGCGATCACAGTCAGTTTTACAACGATACAGTCAGAATAGGAAATGTCAGAGTCTTAAATACTTTAAACCTGCAGATTTTTGGATTATTTGATTTCAATTGTTTCAATCGTGACTTTCGTAATCCCGCGAGTAAGAAGGTCGATCTCCTCTGCCGCAGCAGTTGAAAGATCAATCACACGATTTTTAATAAACGGCCCCCGGTCATTTATCCTTACAACAACAGATTTTTTATTAAATAGAGCTGTAACTCTTACTAATGAATTATGCGGCAATGTCCTATGTGCAGCGGTATATAATTTTTTGTTGTATCGTTCACCGAAAGCAGTCTTGCGTCCATGAAACTTATCAGCATAATAGGTTGCAATCCCCTGCTGATAAAAAGTATAGATCGTATCGTTACCGGTACGTATGGCTGATTCCGTACCTCTAATTTTTTCCCTGTGATTTGAAATTACCGTATCCTTTTCACTTTTTTCAGAAATAAAAGAAGATGTTTTCTCAATAACCTGATTTGTTTTCTGCCGGGGAATGACTTGTTTGTCCTGATTATAACGCGGTGATACTGAACATGAAAGTGACAGAGCGGCAACAGCAGTTAAAACAACATTTCCTGCTATTGAATAAAAACGAATCATCCTATCAACCTTCTCTGTTTTACCAGGCTAACTGCCGCGGTTGGTGTGGATGCAACATTGTCAATTATACAATCCCCATAGCACCCCGCTGTATCATCTTATCGTATATCAACGGGGTGGATGGTAACAAGTATAATTACGTTAATTTATTGACTTCTTTTGTCAATAGACCGACATGAAAGAGCTCTTCAAGTACCAGTTTATCAACATCAGACTTCCCGAGTGCATCAGGCACAATAGCTTTCATTGAAGAGTAAAACACGACGGATTCTTTCTCAAAAGCCAGTGCTTTCTCCAGAATTTCCACCGCTGATTTACACGATGAAATGTCAGTAGCCTTATTGCTGCCTTTTATAAACACAGTATTGTCAGCTACGGATTTGAGATAAAGGTGGATATTATTTTCAGGATCATAAACATTCTCATTTTTAATTGTGGCTGGTAATTTTGATCTGAAATCCTCAAACAATACTATATGGCGACTTTCCCAGCCGGCAAGTTCCGTAAACAATTTCTTCAGATCAGCATCAACACTTTTCTCTGCGGCTGCAAGATAAAATTCCCGTCCGTTTTTCTCAATCTGTATACCTATTTTGAAAATTTCATCTGCATTAAACAACTGTGACATAGCAACTCTTCCCTTTAAAAATAACCTTAACCCTGTTACACATCGTTTGAGACTTTATTATGCACTCATTTCAACCTTACTGTACTGACATATGAACTCTTCAGTTTTTCTGTAACATTCATCATCAGGAAACTGTTTTGCCGGGTGTTTGCAGAAATACGATGATGGTCCATAAAGAACCCCCCCGATACCTGCATCAAGTGCAAGTTTACAGCACCGTATTGCATCAATTGCAACGCCGGCACTATTGGGTGAATCCTCAACAGAGAGCCGCAACTCAAGATTCATGGGAACATCACCGAACATTTTACCTTCCATTCTTATAAAACAGATTTTCTGGTCATCCTGCCATGGAACATAGTCTGATGGTCCCACATGAATGTTCCTGTCTGCCAACCTCTCTGCTGCCACAGACTGAACGGCCTCGGTTTTTGACACTTTTTTTGAACTGAGACGATCTCTGTTGAGCATATTGAGAAAATCAGTATTTCCTCCGGTATTAAGCTGATATGTCCGTTCAAGTTTTACACCCCGCCGTCTGAAAAGGTCAACCAGTGTACGATGTGTAATTGTGGCCCCGATCTGCGCTTTGATATCATCACCGATAAGCGGCAAATTTTTATCAGCGAATTTCTTTGCCCACTCCGGATTACTTGCTATAAAAACAGGCATGTTATTGATAAATGCAATACCTGCATCAAGAGCACACTGAGCATAAAACTTCGTTGCTTCTTCAGAACCTACCGGAAGATAGTTAAGGAGTATTTCAGCACCGGATTGTTTTAATGTGTTAATAATCTGTTCCTTTGATTGTTCCGGTGATGAACTCAATGAAAATGTGTACTCATCGTCGTAGTTTTTCATATGCTCTGAAATACCATCAAGTACCTTACCCATGGATACTTTCACCCCGGTCACCGGTATATCGTTACAGAAAACCTCCGTACAGTTTGGCCGTGCAAATATTGCCTTTGAGACATCTGTTCCGACTTTTCTTTTATCAATGTCAAACGCTGCAACAACTTCAATATCCGATGGTGAAAAGCCTCCGATTTCCCAGTGCATTAATCCTATTGCATCATCAGGATTCTTGTCACGATAATAATGAATTCCCTGTATCAATGAACTTGTACAATTTCCAACACCAACAATTGCTATTTTAATTTTATCCATTATCAATTAACCTCCCTAAACAGAACATTTACAGTATTTAGAATATCTATAAATTAAATAAATCCAAGTCAACCGGCAAATGAATGAAACTGGTTTCACATGACCCTACAGCTATTCATACTTACTGATTTCCAATCGTCAATGCATCCAATGCATGAACACCTGCATCACAACCTGATCCCGTTTCGTAATGAAATCAGAACAAATGCACAAGATCAAATTAAGATTCTGTCAGCATCAACACCTATCAATAGGGGTATGGATTTGACAAGCGAACAACCCCGTTCTCCATTGCAAACCACAGATTACCTCCGGCATCCCTGAACATATCGTTCACCTGATTGGCGGGAATACCATGCTGTTTTGGATCAGATATCCATTCTTCTCCGTTGAATTTCAGGATTCCTGATGAAGACCCGAACCAGACGCGGCTATGCGTGTCAACCATAATGCTTGACAATTCAGTCTGAATGTCCATATACGTCTTCCATGTCGCACCATCGAAGCTGTTGACATCCTTTTCACCGACTGCAGCCCAGATCATATTTGTCTTTGGATCAACAGCAAGTGCTTTGACATGATTCCAGCTCATTCCTTTTTTCATATTGTAAATCGTAAATGATCCACCCGCGTACACACTGACACCCTTATCAGAACCAATCCAGATTGCTCCATTATTGTCAACAACCAAAGCTGTTGCCTTATCACTCACAAGCCCATCAGCACTTTTAAAAACTTTCCAGGTATTGTTCTGAAATACTCCGACACCATTATCGGTACCTACCCATACACTGCCATCTCTACCGACAACAATTGCATTGACACTATTGTCAGGAAGCACACTCTCGGCAGTGTAATTTGTAAATGTTGTACCGTTCCTGACCGCAATTCCGTTTTTTCCACCCACCCAGATCTTTCCAGCCTGATCAATGGCAATACAGGTAAGATCCGTTGCAGGAATGCTTCCGAGTGCTGAATACTTGACAACTTCAGATTTTTTCAAGTTTGATAAAACAAGGTTATCGTTTGTAATATACCAGAGATACTCTTTTTGCAAAGCAAATGCAGTTACCGGCGCGCCTGATGCAAATACTTTCCATTCTGTAGGTTTTTCATGAACTATGGAATCGGCAATACTCGTTTTTTCTGCTGCGTTGATTGATACCACAAGAGCAACAATGGCACAGGCAATCAAACAATGTTTTATCATAGAAAAACTCCTTTATATTTTGGTAATGCACTCTATTATGCTCTATCATGAAATATACGCATTGCACACATGGCATACCATACAACATCACAGACATTCATCAATGATCATCTGCGAGTTCTGCATTCTTCCCATTTTTACCTTTACGATCTGACATAGTCGTATCATTTGATCCGAAAATATACTGCGGATGCGTCGACAACATGCGATACGTCCAGTAATTTGATAACACTTTTTTGACGTAGTTTCGCGTTTCTGTAAACTCAATATCTTCAACAAAGAGATCAAAATCGTCATCCTTGTTTTTTTCGTACCACTTTTTGGCATTATGCGGCCCGCCATTGTACCCGCCAAGCACAAGTACAAGATTGCCATCAAACTGATCAAGAAGCGCCCGCAGATATCGTGTCCCCCAGCGAATATTAGTGTTAGGCTTGTAGAGCGAATCCATTGAAAATGATTCACTAAGCCATTTTGCTATTTCTTTACCCGTATATGGCATTATCTGCATCAATCCGACAGCTCCCGCCGGAGATACAATTGATGGATTAAAGATGCTTTCCTGACGAATCACTGAACTTACAAGAAACGGATCGACTTCATTGATACCGCATTCCCGTTTAATTATATCCGCATAAAATGTCGGATAAAACAATTTGTAAATTAAAAATGGGAGATTTCTTCTGTATTCCCGAGGAATTCTCCAGGTCAGGCGTCGCGCGACACGAAATGCCTGCGTGCTGGCATCATACCTCTGATAACTAAGTGAAAGTCTGAATTGCAGTGAAAGATTTCCAGGAAAAGACTTTTCAATCTGGTCAAGAAAAAAATCCGACTCTTTTGCCCGCCCGGTCATCAGCAGAACCAGTCCCTGGTAAAGCGATAGTGAATCTGCACTGCTTAAAGGCTTTTTTGCACTTGATGGAGAGATTGAATCAAGCCAGGCAAGAGTTCGCAATGTATCAGATAATGTATCGATTGTGTATTCAGTAGTATCCCCAAGCAAACCCAACAATTGACGCGAACGGTTTGCATAAAAATCATATGGTTCAACTTTTGCCACAGTGGAAAACAGAGCAGCTGCAGAATCTGTTTTTTCTAAAGAGAGAAGGGATTTTGCCTTCCAGAATTGTGCTGCGATTGCAAAATTTGATACGGGGAATTTTTTTGTAAACAGATCAAGCACAACTATTGAAGAATCGTATTTTTCTCTTTTGTAAAAACACAGTGCACGTCTCAGATACGACTCCTCCACCCGCTGTCCGGCCTTGAATGTAAGGTAGATTTTCTGGTAGTATATTCCTGCAGTTGTATATCTGTTAAGATTCTCATTTCGCCACGCAATCAGCCAGAGTATTTCCTGCGTTTTTGGATGATTTGGAAACATTCTCACGTGTTTGTCATACCATTTTGATGCCTCCGCGTCATTGTTGGCCTTTCGGTACGCACGCGCAATGGTCATCAGAAGGTCAGAGTCTGCACCATACTTTTTTTCGTATGCTAAAAACAGGTTAATTGCTTTTGTAAATTTTTCAGTCGCATACACCAGCCGGGCTTCAAAGTAGTCAGCTGTTTTTTCAGATACTGCGGTCTTAAAATCTGGCCGGGCTTTTGCCTTTTCTATAAAAAATGTCGCAGCAGTATACTCACGGTTTGAAAACGCCGCCTGAGACATTGTAAAAAGCGTTACTGTTGTAAAAGCGGAATCGGGAAAACCTGTTTTTGATAAACGTTCCAGTATATTGCCAAAATCAGGATCTTTATCAACCGCAGCAAGTAACATGGAGTCAAGTACACTCCAGGCACAGGCATCCATAAGCGAATCAAGTTTCAATGCGAGATCCTGTGCTTGTGTTTTTATCTGCGGGCGAAGCCATTTCTGAAATTCCTCAAGCCAGATACCGGGAGGGAGACTGGTTGAATCTTTATTGTAGATAATATTGATTTTTTTGATAATATGGTCTTTATACTTCTGAGGTACTGAACCATTGCATGCAACTCTGTAAGCATTTAAGGCATTTTGAAGATCACCCATTTTGTGTTGAATATCACCAATCAATTCATAGGCAAACGGTGCAAGAGCAGTACTCTTATCCGCTGTTTGTCGCAGATTGTTAATTGCTTTACTCTCATTATCAAGCATCGCATAAAAAAGACCTGTTTTATACAACCTTAATGCAGTGTCTTTATAACTTTTAAATTTGTGAATCTGGTCAAGAGCTTTTTTATAGTCACCTTTTCTAAACTGATCAATACCGGCAGTCTCAATATCCAGTACAGCAGTAGACTGAACAACAAGTGTATCTGCGTAACTTCCACTTAAAAAGGCTGCTATCATTAGTACAACTATTTTAATTAATCGATTCACAACTGTATTTCCTGCTATCACATCTGCTAATTCGTTTTTTATCAACTCTACATGTATATGCCACCATTAATACCAACAACCTGACCGGTTACATAGCTTGCATCATCAGAAAGCAAAAACGCAATCACTGATGCCACTTCAGATGCCTTTCCGAACCGGTGCATAGGAATACGTGCTGCTGTTTCTTTATTATTTAAATCTTCTGTCATTTCTGTTTCAATGAAACCCGGAGTTACTGCATTTACAAGTACATTTCTCTTTGCACACTCCTGAGCAAGAGCTTTTGTTGCCCCGATCAGTGCTGCCTTTGTGGCACTGTAATGTACCTGTCCCGGTACCCCACTCTGGCCCGACGTTGATGAAACCACAACAATTCTTCCATACCGCTCAAGAAGCATCTGCTTTACTACCGGCTTGACTACCGCATGAAAACTGCGAAGATTTGTATCTATCACATGATCCCAGCTATCCTCACTCATGAAAATCAACAGCTCATCTTTTCGAATCCCGGCACTGAATACCAATGACGATATTTTGTAATTCTGAAGCAGTTTTTCAACAGATTCCGATACATTTACACTATTGGTGATATCAAACATGCACAACTCAGCACTGCCTCCCGAGGCAATTACTTCGTTTAATGTTTTTGTGGCCTCATCAGTATTACTCCTGTAATTAATAATCACATGATACCCCTCAGACGCAAGCCGGATGCAAACGGCTCTTCCAATGCCCCTTCCTCCACCAATCACGAGTGCCGTTTTACTGCTATTCAACAGAGATCTCCTCTTCAATGTTTGCAAACAAACTGTCTTAAACTTTTAAAATTGGTTCATGGCTACCCTATATATCAACTATATCTATACATTAGGCTTACATTTTAACAAAATTTTTAAAAAAAGAGGAGATTTCGCTGTTTTTATCTGGAAAATTCCCAAACTTATAGACTTTTTTCAGACTGTAATGATAAGATTGTCAAGAGAAGGTAATTGTATGGCATTAAAATTGAAAACACATTTTGTAAATTCAATACCGATTGTCAGTATAAACGGTGATCTTACATCTCAGGAGATACCACCGGTTTGTGCCGAACTGGTGAAATATATCAAATCATCTGCCAAAGGTATTGCTGTCGATCTGTCGGGAACGGGTTTTATGGACAGCCAGGGACTCGGTATTATTATCTATTGCTCTCAGATGTACAAAAAAGCATCAAAACAGTTTTTTATCATAAAACCCCGGGAGTTTCTCCGCACAATTATGAAAGATCTTTCCTGTGATCAGATATTCAAAATTGTTGATTCTGAAGAACAGGTTCTTGTTTGACCCAATCACCTTTCTGTAATTCTTCCTTTTAAACGAACGACACAAGCCATTGTTAAAACATGAATCCTTAGCTCTTTAGTATGACACGTACCAGGCAGTAACTGGAGAAAACTCCCAAAATGGCAAACCCTTGTCTGAACCGTGATTTGCTTGATTATCCTGATTTCCTTGATTACTCTTAAATATCAAACTCGCCGCTTACAATAAACCGTTGAAGATAATCATGTACTTTAACATTATCCTTGAATACCAGAAGCGCTGTGCGTTCAAGACACTCAAAATGATCTTAGGCTTAGTCTACTTATAGTTGCTTTTAATTGGTCAAAGCGCCCGAATTCATTAAGGTTAGCTTCAGAATTACAGTCATTAGTGTACTTTACTTCAAAAAATTCAATGTTATTGCAACCCCAGCTACAACCCAGAAAGCTGCTTTTAGGATCTCAAACTTTAGATGTGCTTTCCTGATCATCCGATTTTCGAAATGTGAAATGATTCTTTCCGTCTTGCCTTCGAAAGCTGTTGTTAAGATCTTCATATTCTGGTTTACGCTTGACATTATATTCTGGTTTAAATCTGACATTTTACTGTTCAATTCGTAGATTGAAATGTTTTTCTTTTTCTGCAGGAAAAAGCTTTTGAAGTATTCACCCAAAGCCGTAGGAGTAAAAAAGTACTTGTCTGCTGCCCTATCTGACTTCGTTAAATCATGTGAATGCCCTAATGCAGTGACAATCGGTTTTTCACATTCAACGATCGCCTTGACAATATCGAGTTCATTAAAAGCTGAGAGATCTCCACCACCTCTGATGATTGCGATAAGATCACAATTACTCTTGTCCATATTCTTTATTGCGTTTGCTATTTTGAATTTGTTATCGATTTTGACCTGAACAGGGATAAAAGAAAACGCTTCAAGCTTACACGCTTGCGTCAAGTCTTCAAAAACTTCGTTATTCTCTCCACATATCACATTTACCTTGAATTGCGCTTCATTTCGACCAGTTTGAAGCCTCTGCCACAGAATATCATCAACATCCAGCTTATTCTGCTGGTTGGCGTTTAAAAGACTGATAATTTGATTGACGTTTGAGTCATTGTAAAACTGTGTATCTTTGCTTGTTGCATCGTATACCCTTACTATTTTTCTTATATTGAAACTTACGCCGCCACAGAGTTGATTATTTGCTGTTCGAAGAAAGAAACTTAATACGCCTTCTAAATCGTAGGTGTGCCCAAGGTAAAGCTCATAGCTGAGGTTTTCGTAAATAGAAAACTCCATCGTCTTATTTGACTGGACATCGAATATTTTGCCACTAATATAAGTACTGTTTTTATGTTGAGAGGATAGCTCAATTATCCTACAGGTGATACGTTTGCTTTCCATCTTCTGCAAATTTGACAGCTGCTTTTTTAAATCTTCTTGCAGCAGATTAAAATTACTGACAGTCGCAATTGTTGGTGTCATTTCACTTGTCATGTTCATATTCAGATCCATGTTATCTAAGTCATTTGGTTTCTATCTATTTAAAAAAATGCTTCGTTAATAATTGATGAAGATAATTTTTGCCATTCCGAAAATGGTTCCACAGGCCTATAAACAAGTTTATCTATCAGTTGGTGCGCCAACTCACTAAACCGGAAATGATCCGATAATTTCCAAAATTACTACCTCAAAATTATTTACCTTCCCCCGGCCAATCCAGCGGCAAACCGATAGGCGAATTCTCAAGCTTCTTTTTCTTAAGAACTGGAATTGTGGTTGCCAGTTGCTCCAAGGTACTTTTCTGTAAACCTATTGTTGCAGTATCTTTCACAGCTTTACAATCAGCTTTTCATTGTAACTGTAAACAAGACAATGCAGCTCGCAAATTATTAACGTACTACATACCGCTCCACTTACAAGGCGGACCACTTTTCGGCCAGTCAAGAGGAAGACCGATCGGCGCATTATCTGTTTTTTTCTGTTCAAGGTTTGTGATGTAATTTTCAACTTCACCTAAAAGTGTCTTTTCCGTAGTTTTTATTTTTCCATTTTTCAGATTTGAATGAAAAACTTTCAACTGCGGCAATAAGTCGTAACGTTCATAAGCATCCATCATAAATGGAATAGCAGTCGAAATAGTATCATTGTATCCTTTGGGGGAAAGATACATTTTTACAATAGAATCAAATTGTTCATCTTTGAACTTAACCATTGTATTTACAAAATTGTATTTACACTCATTGCTGAAATTCTTTTTTAAAAGGCCAGAAAATGTTTTCGCAATCTTAAAGCCTCCTCTTTCAGAAAGAAATGATATAATCTCATAGTGAACATCTTCTGGTTTGCTTTTAATAACCGCGGATAAAACAGCATTAAGCATCCCACCTAATAGAATGTATCGTTCTTCCATGACAACTATTTTTCCTTTATGGGAAATTTTAAAAACCCGATTTTATTATCAAATATTACTTTAAAATAACCGTTTTGTAGATAACTGCAACTTTGTAAAGCATCAGTTGTCAGAAGAGTATTTTCAAAATTTCTAATTGCATATTTCACACCGTTTGCATCATCAACATTAGAGGTTTCCACTAGTTGCCTTACGGTATCAATTACCTCTACATCATCATAAACAGCTGGAATTATTTCTTTTTGTAGTTTAACATCGAAGAGTCCATCATATTCAACGAAATTGCCATTTGAATTTTTTTGTGTACTATCAATTCTACTGATTTTAACAAAACGATCATATTCAGTTTTATTGATACCACTGTAAAAACCTTGTAATCGAATTTTACCAAGTGAATCAATCACGACTTTTTTGTTATTCTGTTTTGTAAGTATGACCACATTTTCACCACGTTTTTTATCAAAACTCGAATATTGGCTTGAGCTGACATGTGCAATCGAATCAATTACCACGTTGTCACTTCGATCAATCAATTGAATACGGTCGTCATCTGTATATGCAACAAAGCATTGTGATGAAATTACGTCTTTAATATTTCTTTTTGTCTTCATGATCAGTTTGCCATTGTTATCAAAAACGAAACTATTTTTAGTATTGTCCTTGCAAACAATAAACGCATCAGGTGATTGTTCTATTTTCGTGTATTCCGGCTTTACTATTATCGTACCTTTTAAATCCACGACACCGTATAATACCGCACCCGTATCTGATTTGGTATTCGATCGTTCTTTCAGAAAACGTAGTCTTTCATGGCTTAAATAAAAGTTTTTTGGAAAGGCTATTGCATTCATAAAAGCCTTACCATCCATTGTAAATAGTTTAACGCGATCGTGAGTTAACGCAGTGGAAATAAGAATAATAGAATCGCATTTATCTATACGGTATTCGCTGCTGCCAGGTTGACATATGAGTTTTCCATTTTTGTTATACACCGAATATATTTCATCGTTTTCTGTAAAGAAAAATGAATCTCGTTTATTAATCCGATTGAATTTACCAGGAATTAATGGATTATTCGTAATATCTATTAGTTGTATTTTCTCTTTGTCTAATGAGTCATTTGAGTATGCGTATAAATGGTTCGGGCCAGCAAATTCAAGAAAATTGTATTTTTGCAGAAACAACTCTTTTCCATCCTTTGTGACTACCCCCCAAAGAGAATCGCGTGAGAATACTGCATGGTTATGGTTAAAAGGATACAGTAAATCATATTTTGGTTGTGTAACCATGGTGCCATTTGTATCCAAAACACACCATTTACCAACAACAGAATCATTTTCACTTTTAGCAGAATCTTCTATAAACGCACCAGCTACATCATAATTAAAAAAATCATGTATATTATAAAATCCGATACCCTTCGGACAATTTTTGTCGATATTATAAAGATACCAGTGGTTATCCATTTTCACAGTAATCCTGGGTTTGGCATCATTATTAAATCCGACAATTTTAACTGCATCGTAGTTACATGGAACGATTTCTTTTCCATCGATCGTTATTACTCCCCATTTCCCACCTGTAAATTTTGTTTTCCATCGATCGCTCGTTCCTCCAATAGTGACAACAATATATGGATTATCAGCACTATCATAACCATTGGTAAATGCGTTATCAAACTTAGGTTTTATTAGAACAAGCTCTGATGAGTCAAAGAATGCTGCATCTTTGGTAATTTTGGTTTTGTGTTGAATATAAAGATCTTCAAGTTGTGCGAATACCTTTCTCGATTGATCTGTTGCATTGGATGGTTCCTTTTTTGTAAACTTCATAACCACTGAATCATCAACTTTTTTCCACTGAAACTCATTCTGATTGATTGGCTTGTACTCAAAAGCGATGATATCTCTATTAAGATATAATTCAATTACTGAATCCTTTACACCCCAGGAAATCGTTGCGTTCACTACCGATAGATTTGCATTGGAATCAAGTGCACCCAAAATTAACCGGTTGTTTACAAAATTACATGCACCAACATTTTCAGGTGTAACAGTAAGATACCAGGTACCCTCAAACTTTGAAAACTGGCTTTGCTTTAATGAGTTACTATTGACATTTAAGATCTTGCCAATATTTGGTTTTATACATGTGATTTGTAGTATAAACAGTATTAATAAATAGTACTTAACATTTCGCATAAAACTCCAATTTATAAATTATTAAACTTTCTGCTCAAGATTTTTTCCCCAATAATAAAACTACTTTTTTACAAACTCTCCCAGCCAATCCAGCGGCAAACCGATAGGCGCATTTTCAAGTTTCTTTTTCTCAAGAACTGGGATTCTAGTTGTCAACTGCCCCAATGTGCTTTTTTTGTAAACCTATTTTTGCAGGATCTTTCTTAGCCTTGCAAATAGCTCTTTATCGTAACTGTAAACAAGACCATGCAACCCGCAAAATACTAACTTACTACATACCACTCCACTTGCAAGGCGGACCACTCTTTGGCCAGTCGAGAGGGAGTCCTATCGGTGCATTTTCTATTTTTTTCTGTTCGAGGTTTGAAATGTTTTTTTCAACTTCACCTAAAAGCGTCTTTTCGGTAGTTTTTATTTTTCCATTTTTCAGATTTGAATGAAAAACTTTCAACTCCGGCAATAGGTCGTAACGTTCATAAGCATCCATCATAAATGGAATAGCAGTCGAAATAGTATCATTGTACCCTTTAGGGGAAAGATACATTTTTACAATAGAATCAAATTGTTCATCTTTAAACTTAACCATTGTATTTACAAAACTGTATTTACACTCATTGCTGAAATTCTTTTTTAATAGGCTTGAGAATGTTTTTGCAATTTTGAAGCCACCTCTTTCAGAAAGAAATTCTACAATTGAATAGTGAACATTTTCTGGTTTACTTTTAACAATTGTTGCAGCAATTGCCTCTAAAACCAACGTGTCTTTTTCTGTGAACTTATCCAAACGTAATGAGCTTGCAAACATTTCCCAATCTTCAGTTGTGATAATTTGTGCATTCTTAATTATTATATCATTAAAAAGTTGTGGATCATACATTGCAAGAATTTCAAAACCATCTGTTTTGTAGATATTGCCAGGGTTAACAGTAAAATTTATTAAGGCCTTTAAAGTTGCATTAGTATCTATTTTTGCACCATTAGTAACAAATGTCAATATTCTTGGTGATTGCCTAATTTGTTTATAGTCAATCATCTTTATTGAATCAATCCATTCATTCTTCATTGTCTTCTTAGTAGCAGGTTCACAACTGATATTAAAGTTGCAAATACAGACAATAATAAAAAGCATTGTTTTTTTCATATTTTTTTATCCTATTATAAATTCTGTCCAATGAACCAATAAACGAGAATTAATTCCCTTTACGTTAGTTAATGGACTATTTAAAATCTCTTGTATGGACTGTTTTGTTACATTCGTTTTTAGAAATTCATCCTTCAATTTTCCATCACCATTGAAATCTTCCAAAGGAATAAGTTCCCTCGTCGCGTGATACGGGCACCAGCCCCAATCCAGTGAAACCTGCTGTTTACATGCCGGACAGTAGATAAACCGTGCGTCAACATACAAAACAAGCTTTAAAATAGTCAATACGTTGGCTTGCTCGGTTGGTGGAAGCTTTGATGGATTCTGGAGAAAGTTCTTTATTGATAATGGAATATTTTTACTGTCAACAAATGTAATAATGTTTGAGTTTACACCTCCGGATTTTAATACACCCGGCAGATTTGATTCTGAATGTTCACTTGCAAGTACCTGCAAAAAGTTTACTACGGTGACTTGTTTATTTTTGAAAAGCGCCTGTTTTAATTTGATAATCTTATCCTGAAATCCGGGACGGAATTGACTAAGAGAGTCAACATCCTTATAATTTTTCCGGATTAATCTTCCTCCCGATGTACCAAACTGGTAATCAAACGGGTCTTTATTCTGGTACTTTATCTTCCTGTTGTTAAAAAACTCAAATCCATTTGTTTGTGGTGTTATTGTACAAGTCAATGCCTTACTGTCAATCTGGTATGTTTTACTTGCGACAGCCATGGAATATGACGTGTCAGTATACTGTCCTTCACCAAAACCGATACCATTGAGCATAGGGCTTCCGACCAGCGTTGATGACTCAAGGTAATCTGATCTAAGCTTTTTGATTTCCTGTATAAATTTCAGATATTTAATGCCAGTGCTGACCTTTGTAATTGCTTTATCACGAATGCTTTCTACATGAGCCCGCTCTTTATTCAGTTCAATATCATCAGTACCAATAATTGAGAGATTATTCTGGTCATCTTTCTTTTTAAGTAATTCCTGAAAAAAAGTTTTTATTTCCCTTTCCTTAGACTCCTTTTGATGATCTTTTTCTGTATCTACCTGAGTAGCTATATTTGCAAACCTTGTACCATAATCGGTAAATGCACTTTTAACCTTTCCTGGCAGAAAATCTGCAATAAATGATATACCCTTTGTATTCATTTCTTTGTAATAGTCTGTCCTTAACTTTTCCATTTTTGCATCTACCTGCGAATCGGGCACAAGATCATCAAATGTGATCAATGGATTATCATTAAATAGTCCTGTACTTTCCGGTGTAAAGCAGGTAAATGGTTGTAAATATGCTGGTGAGCAATCAAAATAGCGTGCAGAAGAGCCATCTAAAAGAATATGATTATCAATTGGAATAACACCAGTTTCATCAATAGTAATCTCAAGCTGAAGTTCATTAGTCACAATGTAAAGAATTAACGCATGAGTTCCTTTTTTCAATCCATCACTTGTATCCAGTTGTAATTCGTAATTCACTTTCGTCCGTTTGGAATTATCGATTTTCCAGAATACCATTTTTATCGGATTTTTTTGAAGCCGTTGTTTTTCCTCATCTGTTAGATCTCGTTCTAATTCATAGGTAATGATAATCGGACGATGGCAAATTGCATGCGCCTGCCAGATGTCATCTGAAGATTCAATTCGGATTTTTGTGTGCATCGTTTCTATGAATGACTCATTGCCCGGAAAACCTTTGCCAATTTTTGCAAAAGTATTACCTTCATTTGAAACATCACCAACCGGTAAAATTTTAATGGTATTAAATTCAGATAAATCAATCGTTTTTTGTTCGATGAAACGATCCAATCCAGGATATCGCGCAAGTTGCTCATTTACAGTGCGGTATTTTTTTATAAAGTCATGTTCAGTAATGTCAATTTTTCCATGTTCGAAAGGATATTTCCCTTTTGAAAATAAACCCTGTTTAGCCTGAAATGGATAATCTTTTTCAATTGTATTGAGCCATAATGCTACGGATTTTTCCTTGAAAAAGAAACGGTTATCAGCTCTTGAAATAAATTCATTAAGATTTGATTTAAGACCATGTGTAACGACTCCACGATCAGCAACCTTATCCGGTACAAAATGTTTGTCAGAATCAAGTTTACAATGTATTGACGGAATACCATTAACGACATAAATACTTGTGTTTGAGCGGTGTTTATGAATATACCTGTCAAAAATAGTGGAATCCATTGTAGACAAACCAACCTGTCCCAATTGTGCACCAACGGCAAATGATTTGAACGGTAGGCACTGACTCATTTCAACATAATTAAAAGATTGTTCATCGTATGGATAACCATCATTGAATTTCTTCATGTATAAATTTGCGCGGGAATATCGCTTTACATTAGAGACTGGGGCCAACAGTAGATCTATTGCTCCGAAAAAATTCTTTTTCGGATTTTTAAGCATATCTATTCTATTTGCTGGTTCAGTAATATTGATATTTAAACCAGTCTTGTACTCTTCTTTACTTGTCTCATGAACGACCCACACCCAGGCAAATACATATTTACGCATTACTGATTCAGTAAATATTTTTTTCTGAAAAGCATCGTTTCCTTTAAACTCGAAACAGAGATCATATTCAAACGCATTAAGCGCTGAAGATGTATTTCTGCTTGGTAATTTTGTCAGAAATGCATCGAAGGGAGCATCTGCAAGCCCGACTACCGTCTTCGGCAATGTAACGCCATCAATTACTTCGCCATCCTTAAAAGTAATTTTCTTGTCGTCGGTCAGATTTAATTTGAAGCTATCAACGATATCAACATACTTTCCGACATTAGCAAAGTCCTCCTTTTCCTGCAATTCACGATACAGTGAATAATGGATACTTAGAATGTCAATGTGTATTGCTGCTTTATCAAGTATCCGCCAGCCGTTACCGCTTTCGACAAACAGATCCTGTAAGCGAATATGAAAATACAAGGGAGTTTTATCACTCTTGTCATAGATAGAAATGCACTCTTCGTCGATTGGTAACTCCGTGGTTTTTGATCTACTCCAGAATGCATATTGCACCTGTATCATGCCTTCAAAAAGTTCAAATATTGTTTCTTCGCTCATTATTTCTCCCTAAGACAAAATTGATATTCATCGGAATACGAAAATGGAACATTAATTTCTCCTTCTTCACCGGTTTTTCCAGTGAAAACCAGTTCCTGTTCTTTATATACAAAAAACGTTCGCAGTGTAATTGGCAGCTTATCCTTACTCCTGCAAATGCCCCAGGAATTTAGTTGGTTTAATGGAATCTTACACCGTGCACTCGTTCTACTTTTCGCGGTAGCCTGAAATTCAAGATCGACATCGATTCCCTGACTTGTCTTATCGCTAACAACCCATTCCCCTTTTGCAACGCCGCCCACATTCTTTCCTTGTGCGTTTCCAGCGTTTTTCGGGGGTTTTACGGAAATGTCAAAAATTTCGAAGGTTACCAGGCCGTTTTCGGGAACTCCTGTAACATCGGCCATAAGAATAACAGTATCATCAAAAGCGGCCTTTTTGGGCGATTCCTTTTTTCTTGTTGCATCCTTGTGTTCCCATCGAGGATTAGTGATTGTGATTTTTTTAGGAACTGGTACATAATCAAAATCATCAGTAAGAAAGACCTCTTCCTTCTTCTTTTCCTTCATCATCGTATCAAGCCAGTCGATAGGGCGGGAGGGGTCGAGTTCAAAGAACGGATTGTAAAATTTGAAAATGTCAAGAATATCTTTGTAGCGAAGCTTGCCGCAGTTGATCATGTGCTTGAGATAGTCGATATTGCCCTGTTTGTCATACTCGTTGCGTACCCAGAGTTCGATTTTGTGGGTGTTTCTCGCTCCGTAATCCATTTTCTTGCAGGCGGCGCCAGTAATCCGGACAACTTCACTGAGTGACATATCACGCAGAAGATACCCGGTTTTAGCACTGTCCGGAAGACTCTCCGGGATGATTCGAAAGTCCATAGGTCATTTCTTTCTGATTTCAGCACAACGTGAACGGATTTGTGAAACTATTTGTTAATTTAATTCTGGTGTTTAAAAGGATGCAAGAAGAATTATTTGCTTTTCATGCAGATAATTCCGTAAGCGCGATCAGGAATTGTTATTTACAGGTTAGATCATGGAATTATTGGATCGTTAGGATTAAATAAAAAAGCAGCGGTTTACAAAATAATAAATCGCTGCTTTTTCAATTACTTTACAATATTTAGTTTCTCAACAGAAACTGATGACCCATTGGTTATTTTTACAAAACCGGAACCTGATGATTCAAGTATGTTTTTGTTAAACCGGGCAGTACCATGTGATGCAATTACTTTTTTGACAAGCGATCCGTTTGTACGAAAGAGCTCTGCACAGTGGTTACTGCGTTTGTTTTGATGTGATCAGGTATTTCTATTTATGAAAACTATGAATAGTTTTAAAAAGATTCAAGAGAACATTTTTTTCCAGGGCAACTTTTTGAAAACTATATTTATAACCATTACGCAAATTTGATTAAAATTAATTCACCTGTTTTTAGCGGAGGTATACCTGTTATGTGGGTTCGATTACTATCTGTAACCATTTTGCTTTTGGGTTTAATGCTTCTTTTTTGCAACCCTCCAGCGCCACCTCCAGGACCGGAGAATGCCTTCGTTGCACTTGAATTCAAGAGTTCCACCGGCAAAATAACAAAAGATACATTGATTGATTCAACTGGAAAACTGGTTAAAATCTGTATGATACATAATTTAACTCAGTATATTGATTCTTCAATTCTAAAAATTTCAAAGGGCACCGATTTCAATGAAGTTCATCCGTTACGCGCTTTTAAAGGACAGTATGATACAACCGATTATCCGGTGGTGTTTTCTGCACCCGGCAGTTATACTGTCATCTTTATTAGCTACATTGAAGGGAAACCGACTGTATTAAACGGGACAATTACAATTTTGGGCAAGCAGGTAATGCAGAATCAAAAACCGGCTCTAAGTGTGCCAAAAGTGATACAGACCAGGGTCGGTCAGGAACTGACAATTCCGGTTTCTGCAACCGATCCTGATTCTAATCAACAAGTTACAATAACTGTTACTAAAAAACCCGGCAATGCAACATTTAGTGCAAATCAGCTCAAATGGACTCCTGCAGCAGCTGATACCGGTTCTGATACTGTTATTTTTACCGCAACTGATAATGGTTCACCTGCGTTAACTGCAACAGATTCCTGTATAATCGTTGTCATTGCACTGTGGAAAACTGACAGTCTGATGGTCACCTTTAACAGTAATGGTGGAAGCACGGTTGTATCAATAATGGTTGCTTATGGTGGATCAGTCCTGGAGCCGGCTGCTCCTACAAAAGCGAGGTTTTCTTTTGCCGGATGGTATTCCAATCAGGCGCTGACGACACCATTTGATTTTTCGACAACAATCACCGCTGCAAGGACACTTTATGCAAAATGGAACCCTGTTTACAACATCGTATACCTTGCAAATGGCGGCAGTGGTTTGGTTCCTGTTGATAACAATGAGTATACAAGCGGGCAGCTTGTTACTGTCCTTGGTAAACCAACAGGTTTAACCAGACAAAACTATGATTTTACAGGGTGGAATACTGCAAGCGATGGTACAGGGACAAACCGTTTAGCGGGCAGCACATTCCAGATAGGGTCAAAAAGTGATACACTGTATGCCAACTGGAAGGCATCCTTACCCGTTATTACCGCACAACCGGTTTCTGTAAACCCATATCCATTTGACAGCATCTCGTTCTCTGTGGCTGCTGATGGAATCGGGCTGAGTTACCAGTGGTATAAAGACAGCGCAATTATACCGACAGCTACCAGCGCAGCATTTGCTAAACAAAAGGTCACGTATTCAGATAGCGGGTTTTATCATTGTATAGTAAGCAATAGCAGCGGAAGTACAAAAAGTTCGCTTGTTAAACTTGCTATTAGAACAACTGTTAAAGATGCTGACAGCAATGAGTATGCTATTGTGGTTATTGGAGATCAGGTCTGGACAGCAGAGAATCTGAGGACGACACGGTTTAATGATGGTACCAGCATTCCAATGGTAAATGATTCTGCTGTTTGGACTAACCTAACCACTCCTGGATATTGTTTCTATTATTTTACAACATCTGTAAATGAACAGCGAAAATGGGGCGCATTGTACAACTGGTATACGGTGAATACCGGGAAACTGGCACCTGCAGGATGGCACGTTTCAACAGATGATGACTGGGAAACCGTGGAGTGGTACATGTTCGAGCATAACTTAAATTGGGAAAATAGTGGATTTGCTGCTCTTCTAGGAGGAAGTTGTGGAGGTGAATCTTACGGCCAAGGAGAGTTTGGATTCTGGTGGTGTTTTAAAGGAATCGAGGCTGATCCACCTAGCAATGCATGGGCTCGGCTACTACGATCTACAACCGAAAAAACATCAAGAATATTAGTTTCATCATACATCGGTTATTCTATACGACTTGTAAAAAATTAAACCATACTCCGGTCTATTCAATCAATCATTCATGAATGCCCATGTTGATCCCATAAAATGGGAAAAACATGAGCGATTTTTGTACTTATTGAACCTTCATACCTATTTATCGGAAAATGCTCCCGTTTCAGGTTAAGGTATTCTCTTGATTTATCAATTTAGCTTTGCCTTTTTAAACACTTGTACTCAATTTGTGTACACTTTTTTATTCTCCACTCGCTAATTAATTCCCAATATGTCATTATCCCTATAAATTACCCGTAGAGGGAGTTTTTTATTTTTTTACACAGGAGTTTCCATGGTTTATAGTACTACAAAACCAAAACATTTATTTGGTAGATTACTTGCAGCAATTGTATTGCTAAGTGCGATTGCTGGATACACAAAGACTGATGTCCCGGTCTTTCTACTTGCAGGGCAATCGAATATGACTGGTTATGCAGCAAGTTCAGGGCTTCAGACAAATGAAAAAAGTGACGTACAAAATGTCAAAATTTACATGGATCTTACATGGGAAGGTAATGCATCCAGGGTTAAAAAATGGCTCCCGCTGGGTATCAATTTTGGCAGTGGTAATGCTAATAATGGTCAAAGTATTGGCCCCGAACTTTTCTTTGGAAGAACACTTTCAGACTCAATGCCTGGACAAAAAATTGCTCTCATTAAAGTAAGCTGTGGATCAACTTATTTGGCATACCATCGTGATGATAAAGGAGCAGATGATTGCTGGGTACCACCAAGTTCAAATAATGGAAGTGCTGGTGCTCATTATCAAAGAATGATTTCCGCTATCGATGCCGCACTCAAGTCGTTTAACACAGCGTACGATACATCACTCTACACTCCACGCTGGGCTGGCTTTGTCTGGCTTCAGGGGGAATTTGACGCATACCAAACTCAGTATGCGAATGCTTATGAAAAAAATCTCACTAACCTCATTAACGATGTACGTTCAGCGCTTAAGATTACTGATCTCCCGGTAATAATTCCCATGATATCTACCGATCCCCAGTGGACTTATGGTTCAACAGTCAGAACAGCAGAGGTTAATGTTACAAAAAAAATGAAAAATGTCGATACTCTTGAAACAAAGAGCTTTCCAATTTCTGGAGGTCACTATACAGCACCAGGCCAGGTGAAAATCGGAACTATTGCTGCACAGCGATGGCTTAACATGAAATATACCTACAGCCCTGCAGTATCAGTTAAACCGATTGCGTTAACAACCAAACAAAAACAGTCTATCGTTGCAAAACCAGCATCAATCATCAGTCTCAACGGTCGTCAGGTGATCGGAAGCGATTATATCCATAACGGGATTTTCATCACCCGGACAGAATCTGGAATTTTCCGGTATTCTTCGAATTTTGTTAAGTAACTTTTCTCCGTTTACAGTTTTTGATGCAGCTTCGTATGTTTTTTACACAGAAGCTGCATTAAAAAACTTAAGCATTTCGGGAGATGACTCTCGTTTCCCAAGTTGATTTGTTCTACGTCAAAATCAGCACCTCAAGATGCCGTTTTCCTCCTATGTCAAACCGTGGGAATCCTTACGGTATACCGTAATCGCTACAAGGATTTTACAATCTATTACGTCATAGTGTAATGGATTGCAAAAAAGTGTACTACTTACGACATACGTAAAGTTTCTGGTCTCAATATTTTGTTACGTGTTATGAAGTCTACCAGGCAAAAAAATCATCATTCCCGGTGAATGCAGGATTTACTGGGGCTTTTACTCTTTTTAAAACAATGCCGGAACAGATAGAAGCGTAAAAAAACTGATTGGGGTAGCTTACTCATCACTACAATCTTTTCATTTCCATAAAAGGAAAACAGTATTACCTGTTTTTTTGCCCACTCCAATCAGTTTTTTTACGCTCCGTACATAGTAATAATCTACCTTAATACCATAAGAAATTGTTACTTAAGCATGTTCATATGTAATTTTTCGTACACTGCTTGTGTACAATCCACTATTTTTCGTGTACAATTATATACTACGATTTCTCGTTTTTTTCCTATATTACATAGTATGCAAACAATTTTTGAGTATATAGACTACAGAAAATATCTCTCAGAGTTTTATCAGGAAAAAAAAGATACTACACAGTATTTCTCCTATCGTTATTTTGCACAAAAAATTGGAGTTAACTCGCCATCATTCCTTAAAAATGTTATCGAAGGCAAGCGCAACTTAACAAGTAACATGGCTGAACGTTTTGCAAAAGTCCTTGAATTAAAAGCTAAAGAGAAACTTTATTTTTTAAATCTGGTTGCGTTCAACCAGGCTAAATCAATGAGCGAAAAGCAGCAGTGCTACACCGTGCTTCGCTCCATGTCCGAACGGGTTAAAGAATCGGTAATCAATGGTGATCAGTATGACTGTTTCTCGAACTGGTATGTCCCTGCAATCCGGGAATTGATTTGTATCAGGGATTTCAAGGATGATTTTAGTGCTCTTGCGACATCGCTGGTCCCGCCTATTGATGTATCACGGGCTAAAGCGTCAGTAGAGATGCTTCTGCGCCTTAAACTTATTGAAAAAACAAAAAATGGTTTATACCGGCAGACGTCCACAGCTATAGCAGCTGATGACACAATTACATCAATGGCTGTTCGGAATTTTACACGTACAATGATTGATCTTTCAAAAACGTCACTTGACTCTGTCGATAGAAACAATCGTCATATCAGCGGAATCACCATGGGCGTTTCACGAGAGACGTATGAAATAATTACAAAAGAGATCGAGGCATTTAAAGATCGTCTGAAAGTAATCGTTAATAACGATACCACCACAGACAGAATCTACCAGATAAACATTGCTCTTTTCCCGATTAGTAAAATAATCGGAGAAGAAACCATCAGCAAAGGTGATACACATCAGGGGTAATACACTATAAAGGTATTGTCGGGGGACTATGAACACTATTGTTGTAAAAAAGTATTTCACCATGCTGTTTACCACCACGCTGCTTCTAATGCAATGTGGCGAACAGATAAGCGGGACCGTTGATACAGGAAACGCAAAGATTGCTGGTATTATTGTCAACAAGGACGGTACCGCGGCCCGCAATGCGTTTGTTCGCTGTATTCCATCTGACTATGTACCGGGGATTTCATCAAACGGGCTTATTCGCAATGGTGTAACCAATGGTCTGGGAGCCTACAGCTTTGACGGACTGGATTCCGGTGAGTATGTTATAACGGCTATTGACCTGACTTCGCTTGACCGGTGCATGATTGACAATGCCGTGGTTGGTGATGACACCGTTACCCTGCAAACAGGAACGCTCGATGCAACAGGCTCGATAAAAATACCTGTCCCTGATCATGCATCATTTTCCAACGGGTTCTTCTACATTCCCGGGACCACTATAGCATCATTGTCTACCGGCACAATCACAGATGGTTTTGTTGTGCTTGACTCTGTTCCACCGGGAAAAATCGCAACGCTTCGCTATGCATCGGATACAAATCAGGAGCGAAGAATTATCAGATATGATGTTCCCGTTGCGCCATCAAAAGTAACCACTATTTACAACACGTTTTGGAAATACCAGAAAGATATCGTTATCAACACCTCTTCAGGTGGTGCAAATATTACAACCGCTCTTAAGGGTTTTCCTTTACTTGTCAGACTGGATACAACAACAATATCCTTTAACGATATTAAAACCAACGGTGGGGACCTGATGTTCAGAAAGCCGGATAACACCATGCTTCCATTTGAAATAGAACGTTGGGAACCATCACAGGGTATCGGTGAGATCTGGGTAATGGTTGATACCATTCAACCCGATAACAGCGAGCAACATATCGTTCTTTATTATGGTAATCCTGATGCAGAGCGAACTGCTAATGACAAGTTTGATACCACAAGCGGACTCAAAGCTGTCTGGCATTTCAATTCTACCCTGCCATTAGTAAGTGATGCATCCAGAAGTCAGTGGGATGGTACAGCAAACGGATCTGTCCAGCAGTATGATGGTATTATTGGCAAGGGAATTCATATGCGTGATTCCAATGGCTATGTCAATTTTAAAAATGTTGGCAATCCTCAGATGTCAAATTTGACAATCAGTGCATGGATAAAGAAAACGGTAAACGGAAAAATTCAGACTATTGCAGCAAAAAGTACCGGTGGTGATCCATCAGTAAATTACGGCTGGAATATTGCATTCGATCCGGCAAATCAATTTCACTGTTATATTGCAACCGGTGGGTCATCCTGGGATTCAGCCGGTGCATTTGGATTGCAGACCACTGCGCAGATTACCGACACGTTATGGCATCATGTTGCAGTAGTATTTGATCGTACCGGAAATTTTAATTGTAAATTATTCATTGATGGAGACGATAAATCCGCTACCAGATTTGGTGATATAACAACTGTTGGCCTGGTTACCAATACTTCAAATCTAACTATAGGTGCTGAAGCTGATGGCGATTTTGCCTTTTCAGGAGGATCGATTGACGACTTCGTGCTCTCTTTTACAGCCCGCAGTTCAGACTGGATAAAAATGTCTTACATGAATCAGCGCAAAGACAGCCGGATTCTTACTATTAAATAATCAACTAATTCAACGGCACGTTATAAACGTTGCCGCGATACATATATAGTGGCAAATCGCCTGAGCAGAAACAATTTTCTTTTTGCGGTAGAGATATAGCATCCTTGTTTATATTATATTCGGATATACATGACTGATAACCTGATCTGCAAAGAACACCTGGTTAAGCAGACAACTCTATAACAAATGCGATTTTCACAGGAGAGCGAATGAATAAACACCTGATTTTTCTTTCTGTAAGCCTTCTTCTTCTATCAATTTCAGGATGTAAAAGCAAAACAGATAGATCAACACAAACAAAACCTTCTGATTCTGTATCAACCTCAGGCAACATGGTTGACTACGTCGCACTTAACGCAAAAGCTGCGCAGTTTGTACCGGAAATCGGGAAATCAGGCGGCCAGATTATCCTTTCAACGGTATCTGATCCGAAATCGTTCAATCCGATTACATCAACGGAAACAAGTACTACCGAATTTACCACGTATATGTATGAAGGTCTTACGAAAGCAAACAGCGTTACGCTAATGCCACAGCCAAACCTTGCTGACTCATGGGTTATCTCTCCTGACGGGCACACATATACATTCCATATCAGAGATGGGGTTCAGTGGTCTGATGGCGTCCGTTTCAGTGCCTATGATGTCGAGTTTACCTTTAATAAGCTGATCTACAACGATGACATCAATCCGAATTCATCACGTGATGTTTTCACTATTGATGGAAACAGGAAAATTGCTGTTAAAGCTATCGACAGTTCACATGTTGAGTTCAAGTTGCCTTCAACATTTGCTCCATTCCTTCGTTTTTTGGTACAGGAGATATTGCCAAAACATAAGTGGGAGAGTATTGTAAAAAGTAAAAAATTCAGTTCTGCACTGAGTATCGCCACCAAGCCATCAGATATTGTTGGAACCGGTCCATACCTTCTTGAAAGTTACACTCCATCCCAGAAAATAGTTCTGAAAAAGAATCCGCTCTACTGGAAAAAGGATGCATCCGGTAACAGTCTGCCCTATATTGACAAAGTTATTTATACGATTGTCACGGATCAGAATGCTCAATTACTTCAGTTTAAGAGCAGGGAGATCGACTATCTTGCTGCAAAAGGCGAAGACTATCCGGGATTAAAAAGTGATGAAGCAAACGGCGGGTATACGGTTTACAGAGTAGGACCAGCTGCAGGAAGTAATTTTCTGATTTTTAACCAGCATTCCACATTGGATCCTGTTGCGACAAAAAAAGCCGGTAAATCTGTACGTTATGTTACCGACCCGAAATACACTTGGTTTACAAACAAAAAATTTCGTCAGGCAATAGCACATATCATTGACAAAGATAATATGATCAAAATTGTGATGAATGGGCTCGGGTATCCTCAGTGGTCTCCAATGGCTCCATCAGAGGGTTATTTCTTTAACAATACAACAACCCGCTACCCTTATGACATTGCGAAAGCCAAATCGATCCTGGCTGATGAAGGTTTCAAGGACTCTAACGGTGATGGTATCCTTGAAGATAAGGACGGCAACATCCTTGAATTCTCACTTGTCACAAACAGCGGTAATAATCCACGCATTAAAATTGCCGAAATTATTCGAAAAGATATGGAACGTCTTGGTATTAAAGTTCATTTTCAGACACTTGAATTTAATACCATAATTCAGAATATGAGTAATCCTCCCTACAACTGGGATTGCATCCTGATAGGACTTACCGGTGGACCTGAACCACATTCAGGTAATAATGTCTGGCGATCAAGCGGTTCTTTGCACATGTGGAACAGTAAGCAGAAAAAACCTGAAACATCGTGGGAAGCAACAATCGACAGCATCTATGATGCCGGCGTGAAAGAGCTTGATACGACAAAAAGGAAAATACTCTATGACAGATGGCAGCAGATTGCATCCGATGAGTTGCCGAATATCTACACCGTACTTCCGGAACAGATTTACTGCCTGAGCAACAAATTCGGCAATATCAATCCATGTAACAACACAGGTATTTTACACAATCTGGAATACATCTATTTTAAACAATAAGTATTACTATAAACCGGTAGCGATCTCCGGTTTATAGTAATCTATCATGAACACTTTTTATTATATGGTAACCGGCATTGTATGCGTGATGAACTATTAAGACGATTACTGGTTTCAATACCACAACTACTTCTTATCTCTTTTATCACGTTCCTGTTTATAGACCTTGCTCCCGGGGATGTACTTGCCAAATATAAATTTGATCCCCGTATAAGCCAGGAAACCGTTAAAAAGCTTGAGGCCAAGTATCATTTTGACAAGCCAATACTCGTTCAGTATGTTCACTGGCTTGGCCGTGCTGTGAGACTTGATCTCGGATACTCATTTTCACGTGAAGCAAACGTTAGTACCGTTATCGCAGAGCGCCTGGTCAATACCTTTACGCTTGCGATTGTTTCCATCTTTTTTACCTGGCTTATTGCTATTCCGCTGGGTATTTATGCGGCGGTTAAACAATACTCCTGGAGTGACCGAATCATGAGTGGTATCTCATATCTGGGCATGTCACTTCCGACGTTTTTCATTGCGCTGCTGCTTATGTTTGTTGTATACCTTTGTAAAGATATTCCGATCATCGGAGCAATCCCCAAAAGCGGCATGATCTCCCCAAATTATGACACACTTTCACTGTTCGGAAAATTTATTGACCGGGCTGCACATATGGTAATTCCTGTCATTGTACTTACAATTACTGCACTCGCCGGCCTGCAACGTATTGCGAGAGGAAACATGCTTGAAGAGCTTCGCAAGCAATATGTGACCACTGCACGAGCAAAGGGACTTCCGGAAAACAGGGTTATCTACGGTCATGCTTTACGTAATGCAATTAATCCACTGATTACGCTGTTTGGGTATGAGTTCAGCGCACTCCTAAGCGGTGCAGCACTGCTTGAGATCATTATCAACTGGCCCGGACTTGGAAGCCTTATGCTTAATGCAGTCCGGTCGCAGGATACATTTCTGGTGATGGGTAGTTTACTTATGGGTGGTGTGATGCTGATCGCCGGGAATTTTATTGCCGATATATTGCTTGTTATCGTTGATCCAAGGGTGCGTAAAGGATGAGTCTATTAAAAGATAATCGTACAGCACAGAAAATATTCCGGCATCCGCTGGTTCTTCCTGGCATTTCCATTCTTGTTATTCTTTACACATTAGCGATACTGGCTGAATTTATGGCTCCATATCATTTTGACAATGGTGACCGTGCACTCTCGTTTCAGCCCCCAAGCAGAATTCATTTTATCCATAACGGTTCGTTTTCAATTCAACCGTTTGTCTACCCCTACTCATATACGTTTGATAATCACTTCCAGCGTATCTACGTTGAAGACAAAAGCCAGCCATATTATATCTCACTCTTTGCAAAAGGTGATACTGTAAAGCTCTGGAACATTTTTCCTGTCGACCGTCATCTGTTCGGCGTTAATGATCCATCCGGTAAATGCAGGATCTATCTTTTCGGTGCTGATCCGGTTGGACGGGATCTTTTTTCCCGTATAGTTTATGGCTCAAGAGTCTCTCTTTCTGTCGGGTTGATCGGTGTCTTTATAACATCACTGCTGGGTTTCATTATTGGTGGAATCTCCGGTTACTATGGAGGCAGAACCGACTGGATTCTTATGCGTTTTGCAGAATGCTTTATGCTTGTACCATCATTTTTTCTTTTGTTGGCACTCCGCAGTGCATTCCCGATAAAGATGTCATCTGTTGAGGTGTATTTGCTTATTATCGCAATTTTAAGCCTTGTCGGCTGGGCTGGTTTTGCACGTGTAATACGGGGTATGGTTTTATCTATTGGTAAACGTGATTTTGTAACTGCAGTAAAAGCTCTTGGTGCAGGTGATCTTCGCATTATTGTTCGTCACATACTGCCGCAAACCATGTCATACGCAACAGTTTCTATTACATTGTCAATTCCCGGGTACATTTTAGGTGAATCCGCATTAAGTCTGATCGGCCTTGGTATTCAGGATCCTTACGCAAGCTGGGGCAATTTGCTCAGTGTCGCCATGAATATCGCAGATATACAACACCATCCGTGGGTATTAATTCCCGGTGTATTTATCCTTCTTTCGGTAATGGCGTTCAATTTTGTCGGTGATGGTTTACGGGATGCGCTTGATCCGAACAGGTAATGAGTACTTATTACATGATTATCCAGCTCTTTAAAGTGTAATTTTTCTTTGCATTTCTGTGGAATAAAAAATTTGCTTTTTTAGACCGCACAATAGTATCTTACTAATACCTACATAATAATCCTCATTGCAAGGTCCTCTTGCAGACAATTTGGGTGAAGCGGAAGGCGTCAGGTAGTAATACCTGGCGCTTATTTTTTTGATAACATCGTGTGTATGGAGTTTCGGTAATGAAAAAATGTTCAATGTTCGATATTGCCACAGTTTCAATTTCTGAAGCAACCACGGATGATATTTACTCTATTTTTTTTCTTCAAAAGCGGGCTTTTGTTCAGGAAGCAGAGATAAACGGTGGTAATTACGGGATCTCCCCGATCAAGCAAACGTTAAATGAATTAACTCAGGAATTCTCCAATTACCTGTACCTCAAGGCTGTCGTTAACAATACAATAATCGGATCTGTCAGAGCTGTTCAAATTGGAGATACATGCCAGATTGGCCGGTTAATGACTGAGCCTGTGTTTCAGAATTTCGGGCTGGGAACCATACTAATGCACGCAATTGAAACTGCCTTCCCAAAGGTCAAACGGTTTGAGCTGTTTACCGGTGAAGCCAGCACTGGAAACGTACGATTCTATCTCAATAGGGGATTCCGTATTTTTGATAAAAAGGAAGATGTCCCCGGTGTATGGTTAGTGATGTTTGAAAAATCGCGATAAGCTTTAATTACCGAAATCATACTTTAAGGTTGCACCAGTCCCTGGAATCTGACGAGGCATAATTTTACCATCTGATAAAGCTGATCCTGTAAATGGATCATTTGCAACAAGCAAGGACCCATCCAGATCAACCCAGTCCGCCAGCGGCGACAAATGAGACGCAGCAGAAATTGCGCATGATGATTCTGTCATACATCCTACCATTATTTTCATCTGTTTCTTTTTGGCATAGCTGATCATTCCGCGCGCCATACTTAAACCACCGGATTTCATTAACTTTATATTTATCCCATGAAATGCACCCTGTATACGATCGATATCATGAATTCCATGGACCGATTCATCAGCGATAACTGGAAGTGGTGACCGTTCAAATAACCAGACTGATTCGTCAAGTAATCCGACAGGAAGCGGTTGTTCAACCAGCACAACATTTTGTTCCTTCAACCATCCGATCATATCAAGAGCGAAATATTTATCATTCCACCCCTGATTGACATCAACATACAAAGGCAGCTCGGAAACATCACGGATTGCGCAAACAATCTCCTTATCTTTTTTTGAACCAAGTTTTATTTTCAGCCTTGAAAATGTATGAGCATCAGCAGCCCGCTTACGTACGACATCAGGTTCGTCAATTGCTATTGTAAATGATGTCGGCGGGATAGTGGCGATATCAAGATTCCATAGCGCATAGAGTGGCAGCCCAATTGTTTTTCCATACCAGTCCCATATCGCATTGTCAAATGCAGCTTTGGCAGCATAATCTCTATCAGTCAACAAATGAACTGATTGAATGATAATCTCAGGATCAATGATATCATAATCCTGAATTAAAGGAATCCGATTTATGAAATCAATGACACTGGCCTGTGTTTCCGGATAGTAGGGAGGCAATGATGCCTCACCGTAACCAATAACCCCATTATGCTCTAATTCAACTATTACAATGTCTGTCGTTTTACGTGATGAATGTGATAAAGTAAATGTATACTTAAGTTCGAGCGTGTGCGGATACGTTTTCAAGTACATGATAATTATTCCATATTGGTTATTTAATAATCTGCTTTACCAGTTGCAGCGATTCACTTCGCAGCTTATCAAAGATGCTACTTGACGGATCAAGACTGCTCTTGTGAACATCACCGGATGCCTGTATAAATAGTGCTCCGCCTAATGATAAGCCAACATGGGAAACGGGTATTGGATCTCCCTCTCGTTTATCAACGGACCCATCCGCCCTGCGTCCGAAAAACAGCAGATCTCCCGGCTGCAGTGAGCTGTATGACCGGTCGTAATCAACAGTCATTCCGGTTTTCGCCTGCTGATCTGCATCACGCGGAAGCTGATACCCGTTCATGAAATAAGTGAGTTTTGTGAACCCACTGCAATCAAGCCCCTTTGAAGAACACCCGCCCCAGACATAAGGAATTCCGATTAACCGTTTTGCTGTTGTTACAATATTTTCCTGTGTAAGGAGATTTACTTTTTTCCACTCTATCAACGACATCGCCGAATCAACTGATAGTAAGCCTTTTCGGCAATCGGGGAAATCTACATTGTAAAACGATCCCATCCGACCGTTATTTAGCAGTACATTCCCCATGAAAACATTGCCAACATACTCAGTGGTTGTTTCCGGATCAAACACAGCAGCGTGAAATGCATGAACAAAAAGAAGATTCTCAAAATTGCTCCACTGTATAATTTTCTTTGTATCCGCTCTGACAATAGTTTCATTGACCCATCCAAGATACCCATCAGGCAATTGGACAAACATCCAACCATTTTTCTCATCAATAATGTCTACAATTGTCCCTAAAAATGCCTGCGTGACAATTCCTGAAGAAAAGGATGACTCTTTGTAAAGATCTGCACAACTTACTTTGACAATTCCTTTTTCCAATTCTGCAGTATTAACAACAGTTATGTTTTCTGTAAATTGGTCATATACTGTTTGAATGAACGACAAAAATTGAACTTTTAATAATTCATCCTGTACCATGCCGTCAAAATGAGGCATCCGGCCATTATGTTCGGTAATTTTAAACACAGTGGTTCTTGTATCAACAGCATTTTTCCGGATAAATGTTTCTGCACAATTTTCTACCATTAATTCAAACCAGTAAAAGAATGATGTGTATGTATTTGCAAACCTTAACTGTAATATAATCACTTCCGGAGTTTTACTGAAAAAATCTTTTCAGGTTGTTATAAAAAGATGGTTTTGGATTTGATTGGTAATAATCCGATTGATGGCGAAGGGGCGAATAATAATTCGCCCGTACATGTGAATGATGATTTGCCCGGTTTTATACAATTATTGTTTTAAAAATGTTTGTATGATGATTTGTCATCATTCTATATTTTTGGGAATTCGCATTAACCCAAACATACGGTAAAAAAATGAATTTAAAACCAAACCGTCAGACAATTCGCTTAAAACAACATGATTACACCTCCGAATGTTCATATTTCATAACGATATGTACACACAATCGATCTCATCTTTTCGGAGAAATTATTAATGGAAGAGTAGTATTAAATGACACCGGTAAAATGGCACATCAATGCTGGTTACAGATTCCAGATCATTTTCCAAATGCCAAAATTGACGAATTCATAATAATGCCAAACCACATCCACGGTATCATTCATATGCACCCCGTCCCAAATGTTGGGGCGAATGGTGATTCGCGGGGTTGGCGGGCGAATGATGATTCGCCCCTACGGAATCGACGGTGGGAAAATGGAACGTCTAATTCGATTGGATCAATTGTTCGGGGTTTTAAAATAGGGGTTACCAAATTTGTTCGGCAATGTAATCCTGAATTCGTTGTATGGCAACGTAATTATTGGGAACATATCATTCGTGATAAAAATCAACATTACAGAATAAGACAATACATTATTAACAATCCAGAAAAATGGTATTTTGACAAATTAAATGGCGGCTGTGGCAATACGGTTTTGGAACCGTCAATGATTTACGGGTATGAATCGTGGATGGTTTAAAAATATGGGATTGGAAATTTATGATGCACTGCTGCATGAAATTATTCGCGGGATGGGCGGGCGAATGATGATTCGGGGAATGTACGGGCGAATAATAATTCGCCCGTACGGGTACCGGATATCCGGTGCAAATACATTAATAACGTGAATCGGCGAATTCGACCCATCCGCCGGCATTTACCAGCGCATTATCAAATTCTGATACTGTAAATGCATACTCCTTCTTTACACCACTTGTTGTAAAGACGAGTTTTTTATTTACAATATCAATATCACAGTTAACATCACCTTTGTCTGCAAGGGTAAAAATATCTGCGATTGTCTCTTTTGAAAGCTCAATTGCAAGCATCCCGCCGTTGAACATATTCTGACGAAAAATGCGGGCATAGTTTTCTGCAATGACCACAGTAATTTCGTTTACTTCAAGGGCCCATGGTGCATGTTCACGTGATGAACCGCAGCCGAAATTTTCGCGTGTTACAATCACCTTGCAATGTCCCCGCCACTTTCCCTGAGGATCAAATCCTGCAAGATTGAGATCCTCAAGGCAATAGGGTTTCAATGCTTCCTTTTTTACTTCTGTCAAATATTTTGCCGGAATGATTTCATCAGTATTGATATCTGACCTGTCAAGAAACAGTACCGGACCACCAAATGTTTTCATTTTTTTTAATCTCCTTATTTCCTGAGGTATTCACGTGGATCTGTTAAAAACCCTGTGATTCCGCTTGCTGCTGCAGCTGCAGGACTTGCAAGATGAACCATACCGCCTTTTCCCATACGACCATTGAAGTTCCTGTTGGTTGTCGCAACTGCAACTTCACCCTCAGCAAGCACACCGTTTGACATTCCGAGACATGCACCGCATGTCGGATTTGACACACAATACCCTGCATCAAGAAATGTCTTGATAAGACCTTCATCAAGTGCCATATTGTAAATTTTCGGTGTTGCAGGACTTACGATACCACGCACACCTTTTGCAAGCTTCGTCCCCTTTACAACTGATGCTGCAATGCGAAGATCTGAAATACGTCCATTAGTGCAGCTTCCGATATACACCTGATTTATTTTCGTCGTACTGACCTCTTTTAGTTTTTTCACCTGATCAGGTTTGAAACCGATTGTGGTCACCGGCTCAAGTTCGCTTACATCAACATTCAAGGTCTTTGCGTATGATGCATCAGGGTCGGAATGCCACTTTTTAAAATCCTCAACTGCTGCGTTCATATCATTCTTATACTGCTCAGCAATAAACGGCCAGAGATATTCAGCTGTTACACGATCAGGCATGCACTGCCCCGATGTCCCACCTGCTTCAATTGCCATGTTGCAAAGTGTCATACGTTCTTCCATTGTCATAGTATCAACAACGGGTCCTCTGAACTCTATAACATGATCAGTTGCACCATTCATGGTCAATTGACGAATGATCTCAAGCATTATATCTTTTGCATATACTCCAAAAGGTACTTTCCCGGTAATATTGACAAGAATGCTTTTTGGCTGACGAAATGCGCATACACCTTTAAGAATACCAACTTCAAGATCCGTTGTACCGACACCTGCTGCGAATGCACCAAATGCACCATGCGTGCAGGTATGACTATCACCCATAATCACTGTATATCCCGGACGGATAAATCCTTTCTCAGGAAATATCGCATGGCATACACCATTCTGCCCGATATCAAAAAAATCCTTGATATTATGGCGATCCGCCCATTCACGCATGATCTTACCCTGCATTGCACTCTGAGAATCTTTTGCAGGTGTTACATGGTCAATCACTGCTTTAATCTTCGATGCATCAAAGACGCGATCTTTTTTACGCCACACAAGATCTGCAATCGCAATCGGCGTCGTTATCTCATGGCACATAACAACATCAAGCGATAACACATGTGTGCCTGTAAACGGCTCATCAACCTTATGGGCCGCGAATATTTTTTCCGTAATCGTTTTACCCATATCTATCCTTTCGTTTATTGTTTTCACAAACTATAGCTATTATACCGGTGAATCCGACCGCTCCGGATCTGCACTTCCTAAATAATCAACATGAGGTGGTGAAATACTCCAGACCGCCCTGAACAGCTCTTTCCCGTTATTGAACAACTGATGCGGCCTGTTGGAATTAAACCAGATACTATCACCATTCTTTACAGAATACACTGCATTATCAACAATCAACTCTGCACACCCCTGTAATACAAATCCCATCTCGACACCATCGTGACCATCACTGCTCAGCGCCGTTTTACACCCCGGCAGTACATCCAGCAAAAACATCTCGGCCTGATAGGTCCCATGATTACTTGTCATAAGCTGTTCATACCGTATCCCGCCAACTTCAGTTTTCAGCCGCTCACTACTATTATGAATCCTGACCGGCTTATCTCCGGTAACCAGTTTAAAAAGTTCTGACGGTTCCATACCTACCGCAGCACAAACTGCAATAAGTGTTTCTATCGACGCAGAAACCTGTCCCCGCTCGATTTGGCTGAGCATACTTACCGAAATTCCGGCATCCGTAGCAACATCACCCTGATTCTTACCAGTTTTCTCCCGGAAAACCTTAAGAATCCGCCCGATTTTTGGTATTATCTGTTTAAGTATTACTGTATCCATTACAGTAATAATAAAACATTACTAGTAAAAATGCAAGCTTTTTATGTACAGTGCATAACTTTTTTACAATTAGTTATCTAAGCATGGTCATTTACTCAGGGTAGGGCCGTATTTATATTATGTATAAACGAGGGATTAATTATGGAAAAAACTATGGATAATATTTATAACAGTGATGAAGCGCATCTTGGTGATCTTGAGGATACAAATCTTAACCTCGAAGATATTGATAATTTAAAAAATCTCACCACACGCAAACTAATTGAAATCGTCAGCGGTGATCTGGTTGAACATATCAAGGATGACGAAATTCTACTTGATACAATTGGAAAAAAGCCGGGAACCTACTATCGGGATCTTATTTTCGCTCTGATACAGATCCGTCTTCCCGAAGATGAAGCCAAACGGGACTGGAAAGAGGTCCTTAAACATAAATACCTTATTAGCGAAAAACTTGGACGAAATGTTGGTATTCATGTAGCAACGCTTGACTATTATACAAATATTAAAAAACGTATTATCAATCCAAAAATCATTGATGCCAATGATTATGTTGATACGGCAAGCCGTGCAATTATTGATGATTTGACAAAAGCGTATAATCGTCACTTTTTCGATGATGAATTCCGGAAACTGTTTCTTCAGGCGCGTACATCGGGAAAAGTATTCTCACTGATAATGCTCGATCTTGATCATTTCAAAATTTACAACGACCTTAATGGTCACATTCAGGGTGACATTGCATTAATAGAAACCGTCCGTATTCTTCACGCGGTATGCAGCCAGGATGATACTGTCAGCAGATATGGTGGTGAGGAATTTACTATTCTGTTGCCATCACAGCCATTGAATCTTGCCATAAAAACTGCGGAGAATATCCGTCAGGCAATTTTTGACTATCGCTTTGTTAATGAACAGTCACTTCCAAGCGGCCGGCTCAGTTCATCGCTGGGAGTAACATCCTACAGAGACGATATGGATTCTCCCCAGAACATGCTTGAGGAAGCGGACGTTGCACTTTACAGAGCAAAAAACAGCGGACGTAATCGTATCAAGGCATTTTTGAGTGATCCTGCGGTATGAACACAAACACACTGCAGATAAAAGGGGATACAGGGCTTCTTTGTATTATCGGAAGTCCTGTCAGCCAGTCCAAATCGCCTGTACTTCATAATCATCTGATTCAGAAGCTCGGTCTTAATCTTGTGTATATACCTGTACATGTACCATCACAATCATTACATTCGATGATCTACACTATTCGTAATTGCGGATTTACAGGCGGGAATGTTACTATTCCTCATAAAGAACATGTTATCAACTATTGTGACCATATAAGTGATCTGTCAAAAAAAACCGGCACGGTAAATACCCTTTATGTTAAAAATGGTGTTCTTAATGGTACAACAACTGATTATGCCGGGTTTAAACGTGGTTTACAACTAATTAATGCAGAACTTGCCGGGAGCAAAGTAGTAATTCTTGGTAATGGCGGTACAGCACGTACAATTGCGACGGCTTTGACACTTGAAAATGATGTCGGTTCAATTGCAATCGCTGGTCGTAATGGAGATAAAGTAAAAACGCTTGCTGAAACTATTAAAGTGTCAACAGGACAGAGTATTATATCCTGTTCTTTTGCAGATCCGCTCTTCAATGAGGTGATGCAGGAGTGTACGCTGCTTGTTAATACAACCAGTGCCGGTATGCATCCGGATACCGGAACAACCCCGATCGACATATCCTTTTTTAAAAAACAGATGAAAGTTATCGATGTAATCTATAATCCATCAAAGACTCGATTTCTTGCTGAGGCTGAAAGTAAAGGGTGTGCAATACTCAACGGTTTGCCGATGCTTTTTTATCAGGCATTGGAATCATTTAAATTCTGGACTGGTATCGAAATAACTAATGATATCCTGACACTGGACGAATTCAGGAAGCTGGTTAAGTAGCAGCCTTAGATTCAGCCGGATTTTATTTAGTAAATCACACACAGACACATATTAATAAAGTTATACTTGTTTACATACTTGAAAGGTTTATTGACACGCTATGAAATGGATCGTAAAACCATCAACACTTTCCGGCACAATATCCATTCCTCCGTCAAAGTCGCACACCATACGTGCGCTTTTAATCGCAACGCTTGCTGATGGTGAGTCGGTGATCAGAAGACCTTTACTTAAAGGTGATGGTGCATCAGCAATTGGTGCGGCAAAAAGCCTTGGTGCCAAAATTGATTTTAATGGCGATGTTCTTAAAGTAAAGGGCGTTGGGGGCAATTTCAACAGCGGTGATGAACTCTTTGATATGGGTAACAGCGGTACCGGAACAAACCTGTTTTCATCAGCAGCAGCGCTCGGAAGTAAATTCCGCCGTTTTGATGGCGACAGTTCACTTCGGTCAAGACCTTTCCGTCCTGTATTACAGGCGCTAAAAGGACTTGGTGTTACCTATACACTTGAGGGTGATCCTAAAGATTTACCATTTACCATTCAGGGACCGATCAAAGGCGGAACGACCACCGTTGATGGCATATCGTCACAGTTTGTATCAAGCCTGCTCCTGTCCTGTCCACTTGTCAAAACAGGAAATACCACATTTACAGTATACAACATCCATGAGCAGCCCTATATCGAAATGACTATCTGGTGGTTGAAAAAGCAGGGAATAAAGTTTGATTATGCAAGTGATTACTCGAAATTTCATATTTTTGGAAACCAGTCGTATACACCTTTCGACATGGAAATTCCGGGTGATTTTTCATCTGCGACATTTTCGGCAGCTGCCGCTGCATTGTGTGGTAAAGCAGTAACACTTCAGGGCATTGATTTTACTGATCCGCAGGGTGACAAGGGTGTTTTTGATGTCATTAAACATGCTGGTGCAGATGTTACAATTAAGCAAAACAGTGCCGTTATTAATGGTCTAAACACACTTTCCGGAAAAGAGATCAATCTCAATGCAATGCCGGATGCGCTTCCTGCATTATCGGTACTCGCATGCGCGTCAGAAGGAACGACATCAATTGTAGACGTTGCGCAGGCACGTATCAAGGAAACTGACCGTATAAAAGTCATGCGGGAAGAGCTTTGTAAAATGGGCGCCGATATCACCGAACGTCCTGATGGACTTGTTATCAGGCAAAGCAGCCTTCATGGTGCTGTGGTACATGGTCATGATGATCATCGGGTGGTCATGTCACTTGCACTTGCAGGAATGATTGCAAAAGGAGAAACGGTGATCGATACTGCAGAAGCAGCGAATGTCACGTATCCAACGTTTGTTGAAGATTTTCGGAAACTTGGTGCCAATATTGAGGTTATTGAGGATTGATGATCGTGACAGGTGACAAGTAACGAGTGACTGGCAGCATTAGCAATGATTCAGGCACCTTGAAGTAATCTTTTTTTGCCCTGATCTGGTTACTTTGATATATATGATCTTGAAGTGATACAAAGGTTTAATAGCTCACACACATGCAGAAAGGAAAATACTATGTTTTGCCCAAATTGTAAAAGCGAATTCAGAGATGGATTTACACATTGCAAAAAATGCAATACGGACCTTGTTGATAAATTAGAGTCACTTCCGGAAGAAACACCGGAAAAAAAGCCTGTTGAATATGAGTATGCCGAAATGATAACCATTGCCGAAACGTGGGACCTTTACAATATTGCTCTTGCCAGGGGTGTTTTGGAATGCGCCAATATCCGGTTTACTATTACCAATGAATTTACTCAAAACCTGGTTGCGGCAAGTGGATTTGGAAATCCAATCACAGCATCAAAAATCATGGTTGAAAAAGGAAAAGAAGAGGAAGCAAGGTTGATTTTAGAGGATATATTTACTAATATGGCATCGAAGAATCAAAATGCCGATGATTAGTTTATTACTCCGGCAATTAACATTTTCCAACAGTTATTTAAAAAAATGCTACCGTTTTATCAAGTAATTTACAAGAGGCAATCGATAAATTTCAAGCAGCTTGTAATCCAAATTCAAGGCTATTTTGATGGCTGTAACGAGATGTAAAAGATCCTCAGCTTCGATATACTATTATCAATTTTCGCAATTAAGCTCCGATATTCATTACAGAATATGATAAATGTATCATAGAAAATTATCATATTATTTGATTTTTATTGACTTAAAACAAAATCTATTCTAATATTGAACTCATTGTTGTGGTTATTAATTTTTCACTTTAAAAAAAGGTGCGTTTATGAAGCTTTTAAAGATGCGCTGTGTTGTTCCCTTGTTTGGGCTACTGTTGTTTTCATCCACAAATATATCGGCAGAAGGGGTGGATATATTCGGGTACGCTCAAATAACACTGACAGGTAACAAAGATCTTGCAGATGAATCCGTTTCACCGACAACGACTTTTTCAGTTCAGGAGTTTGATCTTTTTTTTCAGAAAACATTATCGCCAAAAATCACAATGCTTGCCGATATACAGTTCAATGGAAATTATAGTACATCGAAATCATGGGGAAGCATGGCGCTGGATGAATTATGGATTAAGTTTAGCCCATATCGTCAATTAAATATTAAGGTCGGAAAATTATTACCGACGTTTAACAGTTTTAATGAAATTAAAACCAAATTTCCGTTGTTCCCCTATATTGTCAGACCGATTGTCTATGAAACATCATTTCAGGAATCCCTCGCATTAAACAGGTGGGCACCGGAACATGCAATGATGCAAATTTTTGGTACTCAGCCTATTAATAACGCAAAATTGGATTATGCCATCTTTGGTGGAAACAGCGAGTTTCTTGAAACAGAGGTAAAGGGTAGTGGTACGTTGACATTACCCGGAGATGATACAACAAATTTTAAACTGGTAGGTGGAAGAGTTGGTATGCGGGCGAGTGGAATTAAATTTGGTGTATCAGGAACCTATGACTATGCACGAAACGATGTGATAAATAAAAGTGTTGCAGATCAAAATGCTCGAATCCCATCCATTAATGAACATCTTCCATCTTTTGTCCCGAAACTCGAGATAATGCCTAAACTTGGCGATATTCCCAGAGCACGATTAGGGTTTGACCTGTCGTATACCGGACACGGATTAACTATTGAGGGTGAATATATACTTGTAAAACAGATGCCAAGCGATAAGGAGAAGGCTAATCTTGACATAATAGTAAAAGGGACAACGATTCCTGCTGGACAAATGAAACCATATGCAGTTCAGACTGTTGGAACCGATTTAACAAAATCATTTTGGTATGTCAATGTTATGTACGATTTTCTGGATAAGTTCTATGCTTCAGCCGGTTTCAGTAACCAGGCAGACGCATCAGATCTATTGGTATCCAAAGATGGAGTAACAGGGTTATTGTTTTGTTTTGGATACAGGTTAACCGATAATGTCACGATTAAATCAGAATTTACCAATATACGTAATGATATCATGTCAGATGAAGCTGCCATTGAGCTTAATCAAATAATAGGACAAGTAGCAGTAAGTGTTTTCTTCTAATAACCGTGATAAAAATTAGATTAATCATCTGGAGGATGTATGAACCTTAAAAATATGTTACTTGCTGTCATAGCTACCCTATTGCTGGCAGCCCCATCGTATTCTCAAATTGCCGTTATTGCTAACAAGAATGTTGACCTTGTTTTAAATACCAATACGCAAGCTTCTGATATTTTTACTCTGGAAGTACAGATGTCAAAAAACAATGTACCAATTGTTGTTTTTAACCTTAAAAGTGGTGAAGTGCAGGATAAGTTTTATGCTGCACTTAATAAAACATCAACAGAACTTAAAAAAATCTGGATGAAAGCACAGCTCTCAGGTCAGGGTAAAGCACCAGAATCTTTAGACAGTGAAAGTGCAATGATTGCCAAAGTGGCATCAACGCCTGGAGCTGTTGGATATGTCAGTGAAAGTAATGTAACTGCTGATGTAAAAGTATTGTTTGTTATTAAATAGTGAGTTAATTCTCCTGCAATAACAAAAGCATACCATCCGCAAATCATACTAAAAGCGGACACTTATAGTTTAGCGAAACATCTTTTATATGTTCGCTAAACTATTTTTTTTTACGGCAATAGAGGGATATCATTAATTGTGTTACCTAAAGTTTACTACTCATATACACTTTAAAATAAATTATCCATAAATGTCTTATTATTTTAGGAGCGATTTGCTGGCTAATCATTTATTTTAGTGTATACCTCTTTTTTATGTGGCTGGTATCAAAGTGATCATTAACTCATAGATATAAGGAACATTCTTAATGGAATTCACTGTTAACCTCGGATCAAAATCGTATCCGATTATCATAGACAGATCGATCGCGAGTCGTATGCCTGATATACTGAAAACTGATTTTCCAAAAAGCAGATTCGCCCTTGTAACCAATTGCACCATCGCAAAACTGTATGCGTCAATGATCGATTCCTGGAAATCATCACTTAATCTTGCAGTGCATGAGATGCCTGATGGCGAACAGTACAAGACAATTGACACATGGGAAGCAATTCTTGATTTTCTGATCCGTAACAAGTTCGAACGTTCAAGTGTTCTTATCGCACTGGGTGGTGGCGTGGTCGGTGATGTCGCCGGATTTGCAGCATCAGCATTTCTTCGCGGTATTCCTTTTGTTCAGATTCCTACCACGCTATTGGCAATGGTTGATTCAAGTGTCGGCGGAAAAACTGCTGTCGATCATCCTTTAGGGAAAAATCTGATTGGGGCATTCTGGCAACCTAAACGAGTGTTTGTGGATACCGCATTTCTTGACACATTACCACAGAATGAATTTATCAGCGGGTATGCAGAGCTCTTTAAGTACGGATTTATCAGCGGTCGAGCGATGTTTGATTTTGTAAAAAGAAACAATGATGCAATGCTAAACCGTGAACCCGATGTGCTGCTTCAGGGAATACTCAAAAGTGTTGAAGCCAAAGCAGATGTCGTTTCACAGGATGAATTCGAAACGAAGGGTCTTCGTGCATTACTCAATTACGGGCATACCTTCGCGCATAGTCTTGAACGTTTCTATAATTTCTCAGGCGTTCTTCATGGTGAAGCAGTCTTATGGGGAATGAAATGTGCTTATAATCTTGGTAAACGAATCGGGACAGTTGCATCATCTGATTATTCAATATTTGAATCAGTGATGGCATCAATGCCGCTTCCCGCATTACCAGGAAAACCTGATCCGGAAAGCTTGTACAGCATGATGTTTACTGACAAGAAGGTTGAATCGGGAAAAGTGCGCTTTATTGTTCCAACAACTCCCGGTGTATCTATAGTAAAGGGTGATATTGATTCATCCGATGTCATTGCAACTCTTAAAGAAATATTTGGTTAAGGCAATATTATGGCAGCAACAACACGTATTGAATACAGCACCATGTGTTTTTCGGGTGCAGATTATAAAGATAAAATTTCAAAAGCATCAAAATTTGTTGAATCAAAGGGTTTCTCCTTTGGTGTACAACTTCATAACTCCATTGAAAAAGATCTCTTCATGCAGCTTATGCCGCTTGTTAATGATATCGGATTTTCAATTCACTCTCCGGTTTTTGCGCATTATTTTTTAAACCTTGCAGCAGAAGATTACGCATTTACAAAACGATGCATTGACGAATGTGTGCGCTATCTGCCTGAATTCAAAACAGAGCTTCTGTTTTTTCATGGCTTTTTCATGACCGATTCTCCAATTATTCAGGACATGAAAAACTACCGCCGTACAATCCGTGCAAGTGTTGGTGATACCTACTGTCTTAATAAGTCGTTTATCATGGATCCATCATTTTTTGAAACTGATACATTTCTCAAATATAAACAGACCTATGCAACACATTTGACAAAACTAAAAAACGATTATGCGTCATCTGGATTGACAATTGCACATGAAAATGATTTTGTCGGTATCGGCAGCGGACTTCAGCGACCGCAGGAAATTCATGAACTCATTGACAATCTGTGGTTTGACCTCGGTCACTTCTGGACTGCATCACTGTTGCATGGATTTGACTTTCAGGAAGAAGCACTGAAACTGATTGACACAAAAAACATTGTCGGTGTGCATCTCAATCATAACCTTATTAAAAAAGGTACTCCTTTAGAGCAGATAAAAGATTCTCACACTCATTTCTATTACGAAAGTGAAATGAATCTTAAACCGATCGTCAGACGCCTGTTTGAGAAAAATGTTCCTATTGTCACGCTCGAAATTGTTGATGGCGATCTTGACGATATTAAAATGCTGTTCTCGTGGCTTGAGTGAGGAAGCGGTGACGGGTGACTGGTGACGGGTGACGAGTTTTTTTGATGCGTGATTCATTTCAAATAACAGGTTATTATTCAATAAATATTAACTGATTTATATAAGGAAATCTGAAGATTCGCAACTATGGTGCGGAAATTCACCGAAAATTCGCATTATAGCTGCGGATTCTTTTTGTCCCACGTCATTTTAACATCTTGTAGTAAGTAACCGAGCAAAAAATTATTTCTTCAATACTTTTATTTCAGCCCTACCCCTTGAAATACTACTGCTGTTTATATAATTTTACTATGTTTACTTCTGGTATGGTAACTATCATTTCAAAGGGGTTAACTGTGCTTACAACAAAACGTTATGAGTATCTTAGCATTGACAAAATAGGTGTTCATCCAACGATCGGTAATCATCGTCAGCTTACACAATCAAAAATATCACATCTCGAGAAAGACATTCTGCGTAATGGACTGCTTGAGCCACTTGTTGTTTGGGAACGTCAGAGTGGAGAGTATTATCTTGTTGGCGGATTTCACCGCATGGAAGCAATCAAGGCAATTCGCAGACAGAATCCGGGGTACTTTGACCGTATTGATGTACGTATTGTGGCAGGTGATCCTGATGAGATTAGAGCACTTAATTTAAAACTTAATGCTGATAGGGTTGATACAAAGATCACCGATTATTTCGAAACGGTTATATATTTAAATAATGCCAACTGGCCCACCGACCGTATTGCAGAATTTCTTGACAAGAGCAGTGGTTGGATTGATGAGATTTTAAAATTTGCTCCAATGATCAACCAGCAGCTTCGCGAAAAACTCGAAAGTGGTGAGATTTCATGGAACCGTGCAAAGGAGATTATCCAGAAAACCATGAAAGCCCCTGTGGGCAGCGAAAAAAGTGTACTTGACGAAGAGATTGCAAAAGGTCAGCAGAAAGCATTAAAACTGGTAACATACAAAACGGTAATTAGTCATTTCTCAAAAATAAAGACACAGCATCCGGAGAAAGTGTATAATTTGCATATTAATGATCTTTATTCTTTTACAAAAGTTCTTAAAGGTAAAGAGTATGATGATCATGATATAGGGAGGGTGAAGAGTCATTTTCCTGAGCTTATTAATAATTAGACGCTTATCCATATGTCATCTTTAGTCGACAACATGTATGTGTCCACTTTCCGAGAAAGTAACATTAACATCGTTTGATTTATGATGCTCCGAAAATGATACTTTAGTATCTTGATATTATACCTCGAAGAGTTTCCTATGCCGTCAATTGAACATTCGTTCATGACAACGTTTGAGGCTGTTCATTGATGAATTCAACAACCTTGTCTGATTGTCCTGTTTCACTACTTTACTCTATAAAACAAACCCGTAAAAATCTCACCAGTTATACTATAAGTCAACAGTGCATTCTGTAAAGACATCCGCTTGTCACTAACATCAAAAGGCTCAACCTCTTTAATTCTATTTTTCGCCACGCCGGGAAACTCTGATTTGTCAAATGTTACACACGGCGCAAGAATATGAACAAAAGAAAACCCCTGATGCAGCATAGCATCCGCGATTATTCTGGAACATAACTCATTCTGATAAGCACTTACCCGTGCAACATAGGATGCGCCACAATTGATCGCAAATTCAACTACATTTAATGCGTCTTCCATTTTTCCCTGTGGTGTCAGTGACCCCCTGTGACCCTGTGCAGATGTCGGTGATGATTGATTTTTTGTCATGGCATACATTCTGTTGTCAAGGCAAAGAACTGTTATGTCAATATTCTTTTGTGCAGCATGAACAAAATGACCCATTCCAATCGAAAACAGATCACCATCACCGGCAGTTACAAGTACATTCGCACTATTATTCGCTAATTTTGCACCAATTGCCACAGGAATTGCCCGTCCGTGAAGCGAGTGTATTCCATACGTATTGATAAAAAAGGGCAGCCGTGATGAACACCCGATACCGGAAACGATAATCGTTTCGGATGGAGCTGCATTTGACAACTCAAGGGCATCAATAATCGCCCCAGATACCTCACGAAATGAACATGCATTACACCAGGTAACCGGCGCATCGGTAACCATATCCTCTTTATTCGTCATTGCGGTGCCTCTTTACAATCAATGTTTCTATTTCAGCTGCACAACGGTCCGGATTCATCGGTTCACCATCTGCGAATGTCAATGATATCGGTGATATTCCTGTTTCCATCCTGATAAGCCGCGCATACTGACCGCTTGCATTAGTCTCCGGAAGAAATAAAAGATAGCTATGTTCAACAAGTTTATTCAGTGCATCATGACAAACAGGAAACACAATCTGTGAATACATCGCAGCGATTAAAAAACCTTTATTTCGCAGTTTCGCTACAGCCTCTTTTACCGCCATACAATCTGCACCCCATGCGGTAATGGAAAAATCAACTGAACTTTTTATAGTAGTATCAATATCATACTCTATTAAATGAGCATGTTCTTTTTCGATCATCGATAATTTTAATTGACGCCTCAAGACTTGATGTGCACGTTCATCTGCACATTCTACCGGATATCCGGACTGATCATGTTCCAAACCTGTAATACAATAGCTTCCTTTTGAAACCACAGGTGCCGGAAGGCAGGGATTCACAACGTTGTCATCAGCATATCGTTTAAACCGCTGTGTTTCGCGTAATGTTTTTCCGAT
>JAAZBG010000251.1 GCA_012513915.1 Fibrobacter sp. | reverse complement strand
TTTGTTAAGAGGAAAATAAACCAGACTAACAACCGCCATTACTTTTTTCTCTTTGAATTGCCCTTAAAAAGAATTTATTGTGAGATTTTTTTGTGGTTTAGCGGGGTTTTTGTGTGAGAGGGGACAACTACACTTCGACCTCGAAAAACCTGTTTACACAACAGGTGTTCATACCGGTGCCGGTATCCAGATAAAAATCTCTGACAACATCGAACTCTACAAAGCAAACCTCGCCGATACATTCAACATGTTCGATACTGCGATTATTAACGGTACCACCAGCAGAAGACTAATAATAAACGCAAAGGACTCATTACTTGACAAGGTAACTACCGATGGACTGTGGGTAAAAGGGATTATGCCTGAGGACGATAACGATAAATCTGATAAGATCTGGTATACAGGAGTTAACGCAGTGCGTTTGCCCATGAGTATTTTAAGTAAGGGTAGTGCGAAGGTTGATACTGCGTTTTCGTTTGGTGGTAAGGAGAAGATGGCGTCGGGGGATGTTGTGGGGAAGGTGGTTGGTGGAGGAGAGAAGAGTATCATCAAAATGTCTACTATAACTACAAACGAAAACTACCTGTTTGACACGTTGTCTAATGTAAGTGATCCAGGGTTGTTAATGCATGGTGAAAGTAGAGTAATTGAATGTGATACATCATATTATGGATCTGGGAATGAGTTGATGTTTTTAATGCAAGGACCAGATTCAATACAAAATCGGATTTTAGTGGAACAGAATGGTAATAAGGTTATTGTACATGATACAAGCCAGGGTAGTTATAATGGTAAATTTAAAATATTGTATAATAATAAAGTGGTTTTTGTAGCAGATGTAAATTTTAAAGCTACAAGTCTTGGGTTTGTTGAGGCGGTTAATGGTGTTGCTGTCGGTATTGGTTCAAGCACTGTGCCTGCAACATTTAGAATTTCTAATACTAAAGTACTTTCAGATGCTGAGGGTGCAAAAGGAAATGTAATTGTTAGATGGACACCTGGATTAAAAATTCTAAATGAGCGTGGAGGAATAATCTGGCCTGATAAAGTTGATATAGGTTATATTGAGCGTACTTGGTCTGAATACAAAGAGGAAATTTTAGCGAATAGCCAGATTCAAATTATTCCTAAGTGTGGGGAAGAAAACATGGTACTATTCAGTTTTATTAAAAAGAATACTTCAGAGAAAACATCATATGCCAAAGCATTATTAGCAATTAATAGTATCGGATTTGTTGATAATAAACCTGATCAAGCCAAATCACCTTATCAAGATGATCGTGAAGATTCTGATAATTATTTTTTGAGGACAAACAATGACCATCGGGGACTTCAGATCTTTTACAATATTGAACCAACATTTTTAGCTGTAGAAGATGTAAAAATTAGAATTTTTAAAGAGAATAGTTCATCGATATTTATGACTATACCTGGTAAAAAGGATGCCAAAGGAAACTTTCAAAAAGGTAAGTCTATTGATGTTACTTGGGATGCAGCTGAGATTGATGGTTCAATTGCAAATGTTGGCTTTTATCGAATACAATTGGAAGTGAAAATCAAAGGGTATTCACAAACACTTAAAACGGAAATCGATGATGCAGATAATAGAATGCCTGGTTGGCAATGTCCACAAACGTGTCTTGCAGTTCATGATTTGATTTGGAAACATCGGCCACGAGTGTTTGTTCATGCTGGTAATGATATAAATGGTAGTAATAGTGATTATCCAATACATCCAGATGATTTTATTGCAGAGTCTGGTTTACTTTTAAAAGATAATAATCCAGGAGGAATATTAATTTCTGATCCCGCAACACCAGATGCAATGTTGCTTAATTCAACTCAAAATAATTATCTCGATTTGAAGAATGGTAATGGATTGGATAATCAGGTAACTAATCGTGCACTATTAACTAATACACCAACAGTATTGTTTTCAACAAATACTGAAGATTCAAGAAGTCACATTTTTCTTCAGTTTTGGTTTTTTTCCAGTTGGAGTTCTGCTGTTACCGCTCCTGATGTTGCTCATCATGAAGGTGATATTGAATATTGTCAGATTGCGATTACAAAAAAAGATCAGCGCTACAGAGATGAAAACGAAGGAGAATTAAAACGAGATTGGGTTGCACCTTTAGCTGTATTTGCATCACAACATTATTATGGGCAAACACTATCGTGGGATAGAGTTACTGAAAATGATGTGCCCTCTAACCATCGTGTCCAAACTGTAGTTACTCATATTGAAAATCGTCCTAATGTGTTTATTGCACGTGGTACACATGCAACATATTTTTGTGGCGATGCAGACAGCTCTGAAGAGCGAAAATTCTTCGCAGCTCAAAGCTGGTGTAAAATTTACCAAAGCTGAATGTTTTTACTACAGGTCGCTGATTTTGGTTTCTTTGGATTTTAACTGACGTTTGGGTTTCGGTA
>JAAZBG010000250.1 GCA_012513915.1 Fibrobacter sp. | reverse complement strand
TTTGTTAAGAGGAAAATAAACCAGACTAACAACCGCCATTACTTTTTTCTCTTTGAATTGCCCTTAAAAAGAATTTATTGTGAGATTTTTTTGTGGTTTAGCGGGGTTTTTGTGTGAGAGGGGACAATAGAGGAAAAATTCTGGTATGAATGCACCTTGAGATCAACTGCTTATTGTGTTAAATAGTATGAAACAGGCTTGATGCCATCCCGTCTGCAAAGAGCATTCCCTTTTCAGTCGGTTTCCATAATGGAGCAGTATAGGTAAGTAATCCTGATTTTACATACTTGTCAAGCAGTGGCTGGTTGTTGTCAGAAGCAAATATCTGTCCGGTACTATTTTGGTAGTGCACTTCATTAATCCCGTCGGCGCGGCGAAGTCCGAGAAAGATCATTTCTGATGCGAGTTTTTGATTGTCAATATATTCTGAGAAGTCTGTTGCAGAGCCTTGTTCCTGAATCTGCGCACAATAGTGTTCGATATCAGCAACGTTTGCCCAGCGTGTGCGATTAAAAAATGAGTGTGCTGATGCACCCAGGCCTATATAGTTGCTGTGGTTCCAGTAGGATTCGTTGTGGCGGCATCTGAATCCGCTTTTAGCATAATTTGAGATCTCATAGTGTTCAAATCCATTAGCATGAAGGTATGAAAAAAGCCTGGATGTCATAGTTTCAATGATTGGTTCATCGGGGAGCTGCAGTGACGATCGCATTTTTCCGAACGGGGTGTTTTCACATAGAGTCAGCTCATAAACAGAAAGATGTTTAATGGTGCTGATAGAACAGATTGCTTGCAGTGAAACTAAAAATGACTCTACAGATTGATAAGGAATTCCGTACATCAGGTCTGCATTTACAGAGCTGAATTTCGAAAGGATATCAGATTGTAATATGTCAAGGGCCTGCTGTGCAGTGTGAATCCTGCCAAGCGCACGGAGTTCTTTGTCATGCAGTGACTGTACGCCAAACGAGAGACGATTGACACCGCATGCATAGAGTGTTTCTGCAAGCGTAGTACTGAAAGAATCGGGATTACATTCAAAGGTCCATTCCGCATTGTCACTAAGTGTTACCCGGTCTTTTACACCATTACATACTATTTCAGCGATGTGGGGATTGAGAATTGATGGCGTTCCACCGCCGAAAAATATGGATGATACTTTGAAGTTGTCAAGATTGTATGTTGAACAGCAGGTATCAAGTTCTTTCAGCAGGGCATTACAATATAATCGGATCTCGTCATCAGTACCTTTGCGTGAATAGAAATCACAATAGCTGCATTTCGCAGCGCAAAATGGGATGTGAATGTATAAGGAAAAAAGTTGATTGTCATTCATTAAATTAATAATTACTTTTCTGCCACAACGATAACAGAACCTACCGATGCATAAAAATTGCCGTTTCGGGATTTTTCAGTAAGTTCATCCAGCCAGTTTTTAGCCTGAGTGGTGGTGATAATGTTGTTTTCAAGTGCTGTTGATGTCAACCATTCGCCGAATGCTGTTTCATCAAGACCACGATGTACCAGGGTGACTGCATCAAGTTTGACAATGTTAAAACCACTTGCGATGAGAAACCGTTTAAGGCTGCGACCAGCAAAACCATCAGGGCGCATCTTTTGTGCAAGGAAGCTCATCAGGGTGCGCTCAGTTGCCACATCAGAAAAATCAACTGACGCAGTTGCCCAATCGGTATCAACGATGACCACTCTTCCCTGAGGTTGCATCACCCTGTAAAGTTCGCTAAATAATGGAGTTCTATCAACCGATGATGGTATCACCTGGAATAGCCGCTCTGCTCTGCAGGCGTTGATCGAATTATTTTCAAACGGAAGTTTTTCAAGAGAGCCTGATTTGTGTTGAACAATATCTGCTACGTTTTTGTCATCAGCTTCCTTGTTTGCTAGCTCAATCATCTCTTCATCAATATCGACTCCGAATACTTTTCCATCACTTCCCACATATGATGCAAGGTGAATGGTATCAACACCCGGGCCGCATCCGATATCAAGAACGGTGTCGCCTTTTTTGATATTCATAAGATCATAGGTTGATACTTTGAATGTACGAACGATTTCCGCAATCATTTTAAGGTATTGAGGGCTGACATATCCGGCTGATTTTGGCATAGTGCACTTCCTGATTAGTGAACAGGATTATCATATATAAGTATAATATAATTCAAAGCAGTATGGCCTGATAGTAAATGAATGTTTTTCAAGATCATTTCAGTGTGTCGTTATCAAAAAAAATATCATGGAAACGAAAAAAGGCTACAATTTTTTTTGCCGGAATGTAATAATAGAAAAGTCATATAAAATTGGGCCGATTTAGGGGCTTACGTCAGTTAATAGTGAAAGTATACATTGGGAATGAGTTAATGGACGAATATCATCTTCTACATACCATCGATAATGCGGAGCATATAGGTTCCGCACCAAACATTGCAATTGCGCTTGCAGATGCAATTAACGATCAGAATTTTAATTCTGCAAAAGCAGCCTACTATATTAATATGGATCCGACCATTGCAGCGCTCATTCTGAAAGTCTCCAACAGTGCTTATTATTCTCGTGGGCAGCAGATCAAAACAGTGCAGCAGGCGATTACGCATCTTGGCCTTGAAACGGTTAAAAAGCTGGTTTTTGCAATCGAAATGATTGGAAAATACCGAAGCGACTACCCGTATACATCATTTGATTATCCCCTGTTCTGGAAAAATATAATTGCAGTAGCAATGCTTGCTGATGCAATTGCGGTATTTTCAAATTTTCCCGATCCTGATTCGTCCTATCTTGCCGGACTTCTCAGTAACATCGGATTATTGTTTATGCGTCAGTACTATCCATATTTATTCAAGCAGGTACTTGATAATTGTAAGCGTAACGAGGTTTCTTTTGCAAAGAGCGCAGATGGTATCTGGTTTTATGATCATAAGTTTTTGTCCTATCTGATAGGGATTCGCTGGGGACTTCCTGACAGAGTGATTTTTGGTTTCAAGGAGTGTTTACGGTCAAAAGATACCCTTGTGCCTCACGTTTATAATCATGTGTATATGGCAGAATCGATTCTTCATATGAAACATCATGCAGTCTGGGATATGTATTTTGAGCCCTGTGATGAAACGTTGTATACGCAGTATCATCTTGACAAACAAGTAATAGATCGTCTTGCCAATGATATCATTGAACATGTGAGTGATCTTTCGGTGAAGCTGTTTGAACACGCCTGACCTCTCCCCCCTGACCCCCTCTGGATGTCTGAACCATGATGTGTGTAATTGGCATGATTATTTGAATAATCATGTCAATATAGTAATGTTATCATGTAAAAAATGACTGTATTCGCTACTGAATGAAGAGTGATAGTGCGAAGTGCTATCTCCTGTACAGCATCGTCCTGGAGTTGTCCGCTCCAAACCCGGACTTGCTTTTTGTCCATAGCCACTCCGACTAGTCGGGAATTGAATGTTGACATTTGTATCTTCATTCATGTTTTATCACAAATGTACTCATACATGCATGCCTGACCACCTGGTATGGCAATTTCGTGTAATGGTGAGTTAAAATTGTTTACAAGTGTAAAGCCAAGTTTTTCATAAAAGTTGCTTGCTCCAAGTTTATTCGCTTCTACCCGAATTCTCTTAACGCCGGATGTAATGCAGGAATCTCTGAATTTTTCCCATAATTTAGTGCCTATATTTTTACCTCGTAAATCCTGCGACACTACAAATAAACAGATTTCACTTTCTGTACCCGGCTCTATTGCGGTTCTGTTTTTATTGTGATCAGTAAGCGCTTTTGTAAACACATCTCTTTCAATTTTATCCATTTTCTTAAAATTGAAGGAAATAAGGGCATCAAATGCAAACCTGATTTTTCCTCGTGGTTTCGATTTTGCCAATGTATTTAAACCAAATAGAAAACCAGCAACTTTACCATGGTTGACAGCTACAAGATTTATATTTCCTGCGCACAGTCCTCCCTTTGTGTAAAATCGTAATGCCGTTGTACTCAAATTCTTATCGTTAATAATTTTGTCAAAATGCCATGCTTCATTGACCAATTCTTCGCAGCGGTCATAATCGTGATTTTCGAAAATTCTAATGTCTATTTCCATATCGGATACTCCTTATGTCAAAATTGCTACATAGAAATAGCAATCAAAATTGCTGGGACGGTTTTGCAGCACAATGATTTATTATCAATAAAGTAGATCAATGCCTTTGATGGTGTCAAGATTAATGAGAGAGGTCTAACCCCCCAGTCCCTCTATTGGTGATGCTTATACTCGCTACAGAAAAAAGAGTGGTATTGCGAAGTGCTATCGTATGCGTTACTTTGACTTTTTGACATTCTATTACCCATTATATAAATTGTGGATAAGCTGAAGAGCGAAATTTAAACTTGACCAAACTAAAAAATATTGGGGCGTAGAGAATTATGCTAAGGGAGAGCAACTTTACACACGAAATGAAATTTCCTATCAGATTGTGCCCGGTATCGCTATTTACATTGATGAGTAATTGCGTGATCTATTCGTAATTACTATACACTTACTAATTTACACATTAATAAAGGAGACGTTATGGGTTTACAATTCAGTACTCAGACGCGGGTTTTTTTAGGGATATTTTCCTTTTGTTTTCTATTGTTAGGTAATACTTTTGATGCCTGTGCTGAAAATCTAAAGCCGAAAGCTCCAGTACCGGCGTTTGGCAATACTTTCGGCGTCTGTGCCGAACATCTAAAGCCGAAAGATCAGGTGCCGGGTTATTACCGCGTTTCCCTTGGACAATTCCAGATTACCGCAATTCATGATGGTAATGCGTCAATGGATGGGGAAGCATTCATCGGTATTTCCGAAACCGAAAAAGAGGAGCTGCTGAACCGTATGTTTATTGAAAAGGATTTCACTTCGAGTGTAAATGCGTATTTAATCAATACCGGCAAAAAACTTGTGCTGGTGGACGCTGGTGGAGGTAATGCATACGGCAATTCTTTAGGTCGTTTAGCGAAAAACCTTCGACACGCTGGGTATAAACCACATCAGATCGATGCAATTGTGATCACCCATGCCCATCCGGATCATATTGGAGGCCTGCTGGATGCAAAAGATAATGTGGTATTTCCCCGAGCGACGGTCTATATTTCAGCACCAGAAGCGGACTTCTGGTTATCAGAAGAAAACGAAGCGAATGCGCCTGAAGTAATGAAGTCCTTGTTTGAAATGGTGCAGAAAACTGCAGCGATTTACTCTGCTACGGATAAGTGGAAAACATTCTATGACGGTGATGCACCAATCTACGGCATTCCGGGTATCCGTGCTATTTTGACGCCCGGACATTCGGCAGGCATGGCTGCTTTCGAGGTTACGTCCGATAACCAGAAACTTTTAATCTGGGGTGATATAGTTCATGTTTCGGCAATTCAGATGGCTAAGCCGTTTGCTTTTGTTGCCTATGACCTGGATTATGGAGCTGCGATTGCCACTCGTAACAGTCAATTTGAAATTGTTTCCACCGAAAGAACGTTTGTTGCCGGCTCTCACCTGGCATTTCCCGGTTTTGGTCATGTTCGAAAAGACGGCCAGCAGACATTTTCCTGGGTTCCTTTAGATTTCAGCGAACTCTCCAGATAAAAACGCTATCCGCAGGGCACTGTCCGGATAACGAATAACGGTTCCTGTAGTCCTGCTATTTTTTCGATGCGTCGTGCTACAAAGAGATCCCCCGCTGGAAGCGCCCCCTTAATAAGGGGGGATTTTTTTTGTACAAACAACTTAAAACCATTTTATTTACTCAAAACAGTTTGAATTAACGCACTGTTCTCTGGATATTGATACTCTCCAAAACATAGTTACCCCTTTGTGAAGCACCACTTGTTTTCAAACTGTCAAAATGATATGGGAGCGATTTCAACTGTTTGAGCGGTGTTTGCCAAGGCGCAGTAACTCGTGACGCGTAACAAGTGACAAATAGAGATAATTCTTACATACGATAAGCGAGTTTTGAAAGCGCGTGGATTGGTTTAAATT
>JAAZBG010000249.1 GCA_012513915.1 Fibrobacter sp. | reverse complement strand
TTTGTTAAGAGGAAAATAAACCAGACTAACAACCGCCATTACTTTTTTCTCTTTGAATTGCCCTTAAAAAGAATTTATTGTGAGATTTTTTTGTGGTTTAGCGGGGTTTTTGTGTGAGAGGGGACAGATGCCGACAAAATTGACATTTTTCATGTGGTAATCGAACACTATGCAGGAATAAACCACAACGCTGCGATTAACATCAGTCTATCTGATGCACCTGAGATATCTGATACTATCATTAATTGTATTCGCAATGGCAGCATAGCAAATGTTGCAGATATGAAAACTATTAATGATTTCAAGCTTCTGCAGATTAGTTGGATATTTGATCTTAATTTTCCAAGAACATACACAATTTTCAATCAGCGACGCTATCTTGAAAATCTTTCTGAATTTCTACCGAAAACAGCCGATGTAGTTGAAACGATAGATTTAGTAAACAGATATTTGCAGCAGAAATGCATTATTGAAAGGTGTAAAATCGAATGCCAGATCCCTTGACACCATATGGAAACACGCCCATGATTACCCCGATTGTTAATGCAGTTAATTATTACTATGCATCATATGATGTCCTTCGCACGGAAAACAGATGGATAAAAGGTATGAGAACGGAGAATAGAAAATGATTGACCATGCAAAAAAACATACGTTTGGTCCGGTTCCATCGCGAAGATTGGGCAGGTCTTTGGGGATTGACATCGTTCCATTTAAGACCTGTACCTATAATTGCATTTATTGTCAGCTTGGGCGAACAACAACAAATACTACAGATCGCACTGAATTTGTTCAAATTGATTCCCTTCTTTCAGAAATACATCACGTTCTTGAGAAAAATCCGGAAATTGATTATCTTACGTTATCCGGCTCCGGGGAACCGACACTACATAGTAACATTGGCAAACTGATCTCTGAACTCAAACGTGAATTCTCTTATCCTGTAGCAGTCTTAACCAATGGTTCACTATTGTACCAACCGGATGTAGCTCAATCCCTTCTACAGGCTGATGTTGTTTTGCCAACGCTTGCCGCAGACAGCGAAACTGTTTTTCAATGTATTCACAGACCCCATCCGTCAATTCATTTTGATACAGTTGTAAACGGTATTATAAACTTTACGAAAGAATTTAAAAACGAACTATGGCTTGAGCTTTTCCTGCTTGATGGTGTTAATGCTGTTGAAGAAACTGTTCGATCAATGAAAAAAATAGTTGATGAAATTAATCCTGAAAAGATTCATCTGAATACTGCTACACGCCCTCCTGCTGAAGAATTTGCATATCCTGTAAGAGAAGAAAAACTTGAGTTTTTCAGGAATATTTTTGGACAGAACGCAGAGGTAATTACAGACTTCAAACATGGTACAAGGCAAGAATCCGGCAATGTTTCCAATGATATCGAACAATCAATTATTGAACTGCTCAGACGACGACCATGCACTGACCGTGACATAGCAACTGCGTTGTCACTTCATTCAATTGAAGCTGCAAAAATAATCGGTCATCTGGTCGATGACAAGATTATTAAGCCGAAATATCAAAATAACAGAAATTACTATATCATTAATGATAATAGAACGAAAGGTGTTGAAGATGCAAAAATTTGACATTATTATTATTGGCGCAAGCGCTGCTGGAGTGACAGCTGCAACAACAGCACGGTGCCATTATCCAAACAAAAGCATTGCAGTCATTAGAAAAGAAAAACAAGTACAGATACCTTGTGGCATTCCCTATGCTTTTGGCATAGTAGGGACTCCCGAAAAAAATTTAATACCTGCTAATGACATATTCGATAAAAACGATATAATGTAAAAGTTGTAATCGGTACACATCCAATTCCGGAAAAATACTTTAAAATGCATACGGCGCTGGGAACATGGGATACTGAAGCATGAAAGCCGGCTATTGCTCCATCATTTGCAGATACAGTAGTACGTACAAACTATGACTAACCGGGAAACGATGCTCTTCAGGTAAAACGACTCATTTAATCGTGTGTAATACTTTTTATTTTAGCGGATTTGCAACTTATCAGGGCATATCGTTAAGGTGATTGTTCAAAAAGTTGCAAGCCGGATAAACAACAGGATCACAATAAAGCTGATATATGATTCGTTCTGATCAAATATCGTGTCAACTATCATTTAATCTGTTCAAGGCTCTTAATCAGTACAGCACAAGCCCGCTCCATATCTCTATTCAGTACCTGATTCTCTGTTTTTATCATCGAAATTTTCTGCACAATACGAATCGTTTCATCCCGTGACACACCCTTTTTTAATGTATCTAATGAAGCATAATATTCGCGCGACTGCTCACCAGTGTATTTTGCAAACCTGATCATTGTGCGGTAACTTTTTCCTCTTAGCCGCAGATCATTGTCAAAGTGAAGTTCATCAATCGCAGCTTTCGGTCCAAATACACTTTTCAGGTTAACAATCGTTCTTGACATAAAAGGCAGATTTGATTTGTCACTGGTCATATATTTTTTCCGCGCAGATACATTTTTTGTCAGACTGTCTTCATACCGTGCATAGAATCCTGTGGTGCAGGCAACTCCGAATCTATGAAGTATATCCCTTGATACATATCCGTGCAGCGACTTTCCATCACGATCCCCGGTATACTGCCGGTTGGATTCACCGATACAGGCCAATGTAATATCAAGCTCCTCTTCATCGGGAACAGAATCCATAATTGAGGAATGCATCTGGTTTATTGCCAGTGAATCACTGTTCATTGCCTGCTTCAGATCACCTTTTGTCAAACGGATATGCAGTACGGCATTCCACAGACCGTAACCGGTTCTGGACGAATCAGTAATATCGACATTAAAGGGTTTTATAATGTCATCAGTAGTACCGCTTTTTGCAAAATTACTCAGATATTCGGATTCATCACTACAATGATCATACTTATCGAGCCGGTCATTACGGTTTGATACAAGACGTTTATGAAGCGCCAGATGTACCGGTTTGATGTTTTTTAGATTGTCAAACAGCGTATATGATTTTACATCATCAGTAAATGTAACTGTGCTTCCGGCGAGTGATATTGTTTTTACAAAAAGTGATGGATGTGAAAAGGGTGCATCAATAAGCCGGTTGTTATACAGTACATTGAAAAGATGCATCTGTTCACACAGCGTTAGTTCAACTGTTCCAAGGACCGATGAATAATTTGATGAAAAACGGTCGTTTGATTTACTTACAATCGATACAAGTGCGGAATAAAACTCCGGCCCGGTCAGAGTCCGCCGTTCCTGAAGCGAAGAAATCCCCGTTCTGTCCAGCATCTGCCGGACTCTGCTGCTGTTGTTCTTTAATGAATGAGTAAGTCTGTACATCGACTCGACAGCAACAATGTTATTTGAATTCGCAAGGTGATTAAAGAGAAAATCGTATCCTTCAAAGGTATCATTGTAATTATGTACTTCGTAACCATTGACATCAGGGACATTCCTGTAATTCATTCCTATCGGGACACCATTTTTGACAATACGGGTTCGTGCCCAGAGACTGGTATCCGTATACTCCTCATCATCACCTGTCATATCGGATGGAAGATACACACCGAGATCATAATTGATAGCATAGGTAATCGGCTTTGCAACGCTTGAACCATTGGGTGTCCTGTTGACATTAAACGATTGAAGTCTACTGCCGAGTTTATCACGTGAGCTGTATGCAAGCAGATTTCCGGTTTTGGAATCCATTATTGCGTATGCATAATACTGCCCGCTTACCCGCAGTGTATCCCGTTTGTAATAAAAACACGACCGCCGTATTGAATCGTTCCCCAGCTTTTTATACCGTATGTTGCATACGATTGTATCACCGCTATATAAAGATGCTGTCACCCCTTTATCAAACGTAACTGTCGTATCATTTTCCACAACAATCACCTGACGCATCGTATCTGATGGAACAGTATCAGCAGAAAAGGTATACCCTTCCCCACCGAGACGGACATCTGTGCGTATAACAGTGTCAGCGCCGAACCCTCTTTTACTGACACTGTTTTCAAGCAGTTTTTGAAGCCGGTAATCAAGGGTGAGTGTTATCGTACAATTGCCATACCTGCGGATAGTACTTTCAGGATCTGCAATATCCATCTGTGCGACTTCACTGCTGTTCATACCATTCTGACGGCAAATCATTTTCCAGTATTCATTGGCAAGATCAAGAACACAGCTATTTGATGAAATAACCGGCCGTGGATCGCGAAATGTCAATGTATCAAGTGCTGCGCTGATTGCAAGCTCATCATTTTTATCCCACCGGAACTGTTCCCGCAATACCGGCATACTGGCTTTTATCTGCTTTATTATTTTTTGCGGAACCTGACGATTCCACTTGACAATACGCGACAAATACAAGCTTTGAGGAATACTCAGTTTATCAGGTGTTACTCCAAAAAGGCCCATGCTGATATCATGATATCCAAGCATTCCCCGTCCGGCTGTTACACAATGGTTTACATAAAAACAAAGAATTTCATCCTTGGTGTACGTGATCCCCAATGCCTGACTCAGCTTGAGCTCGTTCAATTTTCGTACAATACTTTTCTCGGTATAGGCGAAACCACGGCGATCATATTTCATAAGCAGAAAACGCGCTACCTGCATCTGAATGGTACTGCTGCCTCTGGGATATTGTAGTTTAAACGTCGTTAATGATCGTAATGCAGCTTTAGCAGTTGCCCGCACTATTGCAGTATAATCATAGCCGTGATTGCGCGTATAGAAGTGTTTGTCTTCAGTTGCAATAAGCGAATTCAACAGTATTTCATTCAGATCACTCAGATCGACACTCGTATGGATTGTCCTGATATCTGTCAGTACAATTCCATTGCGGTCATTTACACGTATAGTACGATTGAGACTTTTTATTTTGTTAAGTTCTGCAACGGCAGCAAGTGACGGAAAATTTTTTACTTTCTCCTGTTGTGCACTATCCTTTATATCAACACCATTGAGCCCCGTTGTAATGGTCTGCTCAGCAGAATTCATGTTGTTATTCTCATTTATTTCCTGCCAGACATAACCGTAGTTTCGCGAAAGCAAACCATGCTGTTCAAGCTGAACAAGTTTTTTTGCAGAAAAATCGATATACCATTTAATAAGAATTTCAGTACCGAAATAAAGTCCTGTTACAATCACTAACAAAAAAAACAGTATGAGTTTACCTTTATGTTTATTCACTATTCCCATCCTGACTAATCCTGTATCTATTTTTTTAAACATCAGTATTACCAAAAAACAGCCTGATCATGCACTGCACCTGCCGACATTGCAGATATCACATATATCTCGACAAAAAGCCGTGGATGTATATATAATCTTTAGTGACACGTTTTAGTAGTGTATATACATGATAATCCATTGTGCACCAGGCTGAATATATCGCCACTGATTACAATGAAATAACGCTCTGCCGATATGCTTTTGTGAAATGTTATATAAACCATTGACATTACCTGAGGTTATTAATCAGATTTAATCACGTGGTCTCTGCAACCTGTTCACAATGATATTGTTTAGTGAAAGATAATTCTTAGGCCACAACACTATCGATTAATTTTACCTGTACCAGCAGAAAATTGATCAGATGCCACATCAGTCACACAGGAACGAAATGAAATCCTGATATATAAAGAGGTAAGCAGGATTAATGAAATCTGCTAATTTTTACTCACTTTTTGATGAATCTCCGGCAAATCTGCGACGCCTCGCACTGATTTTGTACTCAGTTCTTGGCCCGTTTTTTATCATAGTATTTGTAATTGCATCCGGTAAATCTGAGACCACCAAAATTGGGTTAGTGATTGCAACGGTTAATCTTATAATTTCATTGGCATGGTTGTGGCTGCGTCCGAAACCCCGACTTATTGAATGGGTGTTTCCTGTATCCATTGTACCGGCTTTGGGGTGCGGCATTGCGTTTGAATCATTACACAGTAATGGCCTTGGATTTCTGCTGGTTTTAATTGCACCGACCGTCTGGGCATCCCTTCTGTACCCGGCACCAATCGTTATAACAAGTCTGGCTGTTGCAATTGGAACAGTAGCATTCACCATCCATCACGGCACAAACGATCTGCTCATAACCGTTATCAACACAGCACTATTTTCAGCATTCAGCGGTTTTGTTGCATTGGTTGTATTTTATAAAGCAAAAGTATTGCATGAAAAATCATTACAACTTAAATACCGGGATGCCCGGTGGCAGTCACTTTTTTCAGCATTGACAGAAGGGGTTATTCTTCAGGATATTAACGGATCTGTCATTGAATGTAACCGTTCAGCGGAAAATATTCTTGGACAACGTTTTGATGAAATGAAACATCTTCCTCCGTTTTTATTTTGCAAATGGGATTGTGTTAACGAATCAGGAAATGTGATTAAACAGAATGAATACCCCGCAGCCAGGGTACTGTCGGAAAAGAAAGCGGTGACCAATCTTGTTCTTGGTATCTATAAAACTGAGAACAGCTGCACATGGCTGCAAATAAACACAGTGCCGGTTTACGATCCGGAGTCTAACAAACTAAAAGCGTTTGCGACATCATTTCATGACATTACCAGTCAGAAATTACATGATGAAGCACTGCTTCAAAGTGAAGCCCGATACAAACAACTCGCTGAAATATTCCCTGAAACAATCTTCGAAACAGACTTTGATTTTAATGTAACCTATATCAATGAATACGGCTTGAAGCGATTCGGCCTTGATCCGGATCTGAAAAACAATAGATACAATCTGCTGAATTTTGTCCACGACGATGATAAATTACCAGTATTTAATCGTCTGACATCAAGATCTTCAGGGTTTACCGGCAGTTACCTTGAATTCAAGGCCAGAGATAACACCGGGAACATCTTTGAGGCAATGAGTTTTACAACACTTATTTTTTACAACAGTAAACCGGTTGGTCTCAGAGGGTTCCTGCTTGACATTACAAAAAGAAAACTTTTTGAACAGCAGATTCAGAATAATGAACAGTATCTTCGTGCACTTATTGACAATATCAGTGCCGGTGTCGTCATTGTTGATGCAGAAACGATGCTTATTGAACAGGTCAACTCAGCCGCACTGGCGCTGCTTGGAAAAGACATATTGCAAGTCAAGGGTCATCACTGTAAAACACACATCTGCCCCGACATCCCGGATAGCTGTCCCATTCTGACATCAGGCACCGACGTTGAGAATGTTGAACGGTACATAATCCGAAGTGATGGAGAACAAATTGCGGTACTTAAATCTGTCAAAAGAATATTTGTCAACTCCCGCACAAAACTGCTTGAAACATATGTAAACATTCAAAGCCAGAAAGATGCCGAAAAGGCGCTGTTATTAAAAAGTGACGAAATTGACCGGTATTTTAATTCAAGTATGGATCTGCTCTGCATTACCGACACTACCGGAAATTTCATTCGGGTAAATCCGGAGTGGGAACATGTGCTTGGTTATGAGTTACGATATTTTGAAGGAAAAAATATTTCGCATTTTATTCACCCTGATGATATCGGATATTTTCTGGAAAACATTTCACAACTTGGTGATGAATCATTGAAGGTTACCTTTGAATGTAGATACAAATGTAAAGATCATTCGTACCGGTGGATTGAATGGCGGTCGACACAAAAAAACGGTCTTGTCTATGCTGCATCCCGCGATATTACTGACCGCAAGCAGGCGATTCTTGACATTGAAAAAGTAAACCAGTTTCTGGAATTTGAAACGGCCCGCGCCAATGCACTTGCAGCTCAGGCGGAAGAGGCAAATAAGGCCAAAAGCAATTTTCTTGCCACAATGAGCCATGAGATCAGAACACCCATGAACGGGGTTATCGGTATGACACACATGCTCCTGGAAACGGATTTGACAGAACAACAGCGTCATTATACACAGATTATTAAAAACAGCGGCGATTCGCTCCTGTCATTGATCAACGACATTCTTGATTTTTCAAAAATTGAAGCAGGTAAAATTGACATTGAGAATATATCATTTGACATTCATCAGCTTCTTGACAACACAACCAATGCGTTCCAGTTTGAAGCACAGCGAAAGAATATCTCATTAACAAGTTCTGTTGACGCAGATGTACCTGTCCATCTTATCAGCGACCCGCTTCGAATCAGACAAATTCTTGTCAATTTATTAAGCAATGCCTTTAAATTTACAGAACGCGGATCCATTAACGTATACTGTTCTCTTGACACAATTAAAGAAGATTCGTGCATTGTCAGATTCCATATTTGTGACACCGGTATCGGGGTCCCCACAGATAAGCAGCACCTTCTCTTTACCCGTTTTTCACAAGTAGACAGCAGTATAAATCGTAAATTCGGAGGTACCGGACTCGGACTTGCCATCTCAAAGCGTCTGGCTGAACTGCTTGGTGGAACCATTGGTATGGAAAGTGATTTCGGGCATGGTGCTACCTTCTGGTTTACTATTGATTGCTACATAGTCAATAACAACGACATCCGGAATACACAACCGGTATCAGATACGATCGTTGACGATACGTTCCTGACACATGTCGACCTTGCCGGTTCAGGAATCCTTCTGGTTGAAGATTCCCTGATCAATCAGGAGGTCGCTGTCGGTATTCTTAAAAACCTCGGATTAGGGGCAATAACGATCGCATCTAACGGTTCTGAAGCAATAGAATTTTTGAAAAAGGAAACCTTTAACCTTGTACTCATGGACCTTCAGATGCCGGAAATGAATGGCTTTCAGGCAACGAAAATTATCCGTGATGAATCATCTGAGGTACTTGACCACAATGTGCCGATTATTGCGATGACCGCCAACGCTACCCGTGAGGATCATCACGCATGCCTGCACGCCGGTATGAATGCATATCTTTCAAAGCCATTTGATCCAGATCGACTCAAAGAACTGCTTAAATCACACTTCAAACCAAAAGTTCCCGCCGCCATTCAGAGAAAAAAGCAGGTATCTGAATCATTCTGCGATGCAGCAATTTTCGATTATCACGAAACGATGCGCCGTTTATTGAATGACCGGACGCTTTTACAGACAGTTCTTAAAATGTTCATTGATGATACTCCCCTGCAATTGATCCAGCTCAGGCACCATCTAGAAAAAAAAGATTTTAAAGCGCTTATTTTAAGAGCCCATTCACTAAAAGGTGCTGCAAGTAATGTAGGCGCAGAACAATTACGTCAAACTGCCGCATCGATCGAATCTGCTGCACGTGCAGAGAATATCTCGACAATTTTCGATAGCATTGTACAATTTAATGACCAATTTAATGTTTTTGTAAAAGAGGTAGTACAATACCTTGAAACGTCAACGCATACGGGACTAAAAAATGAAATCGCTGGTAGTTGAGGACGACTTGATCAGCCGGACTGTTCTAAAGGAAATGTTAAAAGTATTTGGCACGGTTAACTGTGTTACAAACGGATTCGAAGCAATTACGGATGTTGAGAATGCTCTCACTGCAGGCAATTATTATGATCTTATCTGCCTCGATATAATGATGCCGGAAATGGATGGACAAACGGTATTAAAGAAGATCAGGGCCATTGAAGAACAGTATGCATTAGTCGTTGATTCATCCGCAAAAATCCTGATGACAAGTGCACTCAATGATTTTGATCATATCCGCAACTCCTATGCAAATTTGTGTGACGGGTACCTGGTCAAACCTATTGACAAAAACAGACTGGTCCTTGAACTGAGAAAACTCGAACTAATTCAGCAGTAACTATAGCAGCACTATCAGATGATATAATCCTAAATGGCGCAGTTGATCGCGGCTCAGAACTGTAATCTATTGAGCGCTAAGCGTTTCAAACCTCTTGACCTTATCACCCTTCGATAAAGCCTGCGAGGTTTTCAAAGCTTATCATCTCAATATCTTACGGTTCTGCATTCACGCCAACTGCGCCATTTAGGAT
>JAAZBG010000248.1 GCA_012513915.1 Fibrobacter sp. | reverse complement strand
CTTGCTACTTGCTACTTGCTACTTGCTACTTGCTACTTGCTACTTGCTACTTGCTACTTGCTACTTGCTACTTGCTACTTGCTACTTGCTACTTCCACATCAAACATTAAACTTGAAAAACATAATATCGCCATCTTTAACAACATAATCGCGGCCTTCAGAACGGATCTTACCTGCTGCACGCAGTGCAACTTCAGATTTATAGGTTTCAAGATCTTCCAGAGTGTAAACATCGGCCTTAATAAAACCTTTTTCAAAATCGGTATGAATAACTCCGGCTGCTTCTGGTGCCTTGAATCCTTTATGGATTGTCCATGCGCGATTTTCTATTTCGCCTACTGTAAAGAATGTTTCGAGTCCGAGCAGTTTGTATGCCTCTCTTGTTAAAATGGCAAGACCGGGTTCGTCAAGACCGAGATCTTTAAGAAATTCCGCTTTATCATCATCACCAAGATCTGCAAGTTCAGATTCAAGTTTGCCGCATAGCTTTACACAACCGGCATTTTCCGAGGCTGCAATTGCACGAACTTTTTTAACAGCATCGTTGTCCTCAAGGACAGCGTTGTCATCAACGTTTGCAACGTAAAGAACTGGTTTTGATGTCAACAGGTGAAGTTCTGTGATCAGTTTCAGTTCGGCAGGATCGGTAATTGCTTTACGAACAGGTATTCCCTGGCCGAGTATATCTGCAACCTTTTTGAAGACAGCAAGTTTAGCGGCAGCTTCTTTATCACCTGATTTTGCTGCTTTTTCTATACGCGATAATCCGCGTTCTACGGTACTTAAATCGGTAAGCATAAGTTCGGTATCAATAATGGAGATATCTCTCTGTGGATCAATGCCACCTTCAACATGCACGATATCATCATTTTCAAAACAGCGTACAACGTGTACTACTGCGTTGACATCTTTAATATGACCAAGAAACTGATTACCAAGCCCGTCACCGTTGGATGCGCCCTTGACAAGACCGGCGATATCGACAAGTTCCATAAACGCAGGCACGATTTTTCTCGTTGAAACAATAGCGTTGATACGATTCATCCGGTTATCCGGCACTGCAACAATACCGTGATTGGGATCAATTGTGCAGAATGGATAATTCTCCGCTGCAGCTTTACCATTTGAGAGTGCATTAAAAATTGTTGATTTTCCAACATTTGGTAGTCCGATAATTCCAACAGCTAAACTCATGTCGATCTCTTTTGCTTGTGTTAATACTGATTTGTAACGTTAGAAAATACATAATTTGTGCATGAAGTATGCGAAAAAAAGGATGGGGAAGAGAAATTGAGAATAGGGATGAGGTTGAGGTTGAGATTGAGATTGAGGAGGCATCAATAAATGCAATCAAGCTCTTAGTGTTAGCCTTAACCTTAACCTTAACCTTAACCTTTATCTTTATCTTTATCTTTATCTTTATCTTTTACAAGTATGATGTTTTTGAATAATTGCCTGAAGATTTTGGGCGAATAGTTGTTTTTCGCGATTGCCAAGAGGTGGGGGGCCACCGGTCTGAAGGCCGCTTTCACGAAGTTCGGTCATAAGGTTGCGAACTGCGAGCCGGGTACCGATATTTTCTTCCGAATACAGCTCACCGCGGGGATCAAGTGCAAGTGCCCCTTTTTTAATTGCTCTGTCGGCAAGTGGTATATCGGCAGTAATCACAAGATCACCCTTATGGATGATCTCTGCAATTTTGTCGTCTGCCTCATTAAAAGTCGCGGCTACTTTAAGGGATTTGAATAGTGTTGACTGAGGTGTGCGTATATGGGTATTAGCGACTACCGTTGTTGGAATATTGCTTTTTTCTGCAGCCCTGAACAGAATCTCTTTGATAATTTTAGGGCACGCGTCGGCATCAACAATTATCTGCATCCTATACCCATTTTGTTAATCTCGTAACGCAAGATATCCCGTTTATCACCCTGAATTTCGATTACGCCTGTATTGTCAACAATTTTAAACGTTCCTCCGCAACCGCATTTTTTCTTGAGTGTCTGTGCGAGATCCGAAAGAAAGGATGTATCTGCTGGTAATTTATCGATTACCGTAACATCCTTTCCACCGCGATGTGCTTTTTCAATGCGTAAAACAGCCCTGATTGTACTTCTATTGATAAGGACTGTTTTTTTACACTGACACTCTGATACAAGTTTCTTACACGTTGGGCAGCGTTTATTGGCAGACTGATCGGTTGAATAAACAAGTTCCGTGTCACTCATGTTCAGAAGACCGGCTTTCTGTAGTACTGACGTCTTCGTGGTGACGCGGGAGCTGCTGATGGTATACTATTCCCATCCTGTACAAGACCGGGTTTTGGAGGCATCTTGAATCCTGGAAAATCTTTTACGGAAAACTTCTTATTAGTAAGAAATTCGATTTTCTTAAGGTTTGGTAGTTCGCTTTCGTCAACAAATGTAAGTGCCATACCTTTGCATTCTGCCCGTCCGGTACGGCCGATACGGTGGATATAATCCTCCGCGAATGCAGGAGTATCAAAATTTACTACACATGCAACTTTATCAATATCGATACCACGTGCAGCAACATCCGTTGCAACAAGCACCTGAAAATCCTTACGCTTGAATCCATCAAGTGCCATCTGGCGCTGAGATTGTGTACGATCCGCGTGAAGCGCCTCAGAGGTGATTCCCTCTCTGTTTAGTCTACGGTCGATTCTGTCTGCGCCATGCTTGGTCTTTGAGAAAACAATCATCGAATCGACATTTCTTGTAAGCAGAATATGTACAAGCAGATCAAGTTTGACATGATTCGGAGCATTGACAAAATGTTGTTCTACAAGCTCAGCTGGTGAAAATGGTGCACCAATTTCGATATATGATGGCGAGCGTTGCAATTCGGCAATAAGTGCACGGATCTCTCTTGACATTGTAGCACTGAAAAGAAGTGTCTGACGATCATGTGGAACCCGTGCAGCAATTTTGCGTACATCACGAATAAATCCCATATCATACATTCTATCTGCTTCGTCAAGAATCAAGTGTTCGATCATTGACAAACTAATACAGCGACGTTCCATCAGGTCAAGCAGTCGTCCCGGTGTTGCAATTACAATGTCAACACCATCTTTAAGCGCCCTGATCTGATTATTAATGCTTACACCCCCATACACTGATGTACACTGAAAATCGGTATACGTACCGTACTCCCTGACTGCTTCTTCAATCTGCAGGGCAAGCTCTCGTGTCGGCGTAAGAACAAGTACTCTTGGATGGGCACTTTTGAGCGGTTTATTTGCAGTTTCGAGCAGCGTACTTAGAATTGGTAAGACAAATGCAGCTGTTTTTCCGGTACCGGTAGGGGCACAACCGATAATGTCCCGACCTTCGAGTGCAAGTGGTATCGCTTTCTGTTGAATCTCTGTCGGATTGTTATACCCTGCTGCGTACACTCCCTGCAGAATTGGTTCTGCAAGACCCAGTTCACTAAAACTCATAAAGATCCTGATTCTTCCAAACCCCACACTTTTATATAAGAATGTAAAAAAATCGGGTTCAGATTAAAAAAATGAAGCCACGCTTCAGTATCGAACATATCAAATTGGTATTGATTGTCTGGTGTAACAGCCTGATTTTAAAGAGACTGAGATGGAGAGCGTGTCCTTGAAACATGTATACATTTACTAAAATTTCCACTACAACATATATCTTTTCACCAAAAAAGTCAAGTTAAACGGTCATGTTTATTAGAACTTCAAGTGAAATGTACTTCAGAAACTTTCCGATTTGCCGATAGCAAGTGTAGAGGGATTGTAAAAAAATGCGGCCTCACCCCCCCCCCAGCCCCCCTCTCCACACGTGTAGAGGGGGGAGCATGAATTTTCTCTTATCTCCCCCTCTACACGTGTGGAGAGGGGGCCGGGGGGTGAGGCCGTATCAATGTACCACGGAGGGTAGCACTATGCGGATTGCATCATCGAACATTGAACTGGCATCGGAACAACTTGATCTCAGTTATTCATCTGTCTACGAACGTCTTCACAAATGGGATAAACAATCTGATCGTACGATTGAAAGCAGCAGTGAATCAGGAAAAGCAAACGTTGAATCGATCATTAAAAAAGATATCCTCGAATTATCGAAGCAGGCACAGGCGCAAAATGCTCAGGCTGCTACAGTACCAGTGCAGAAATCTGATGATGATATTCTTGATGAACTTTTTAATGGTCAGGTTGATGATCTTAAGATGCGGATTGTCAGGGATATGGTTGAGATGTTTATTGGTAAGAAAATAAAGGTGTTTGATTCAAGGGAACTCCATCGCAAACATGCGACAGGTGATTCAATTGACATGCCGCAACAGGCGCAGCAAAATGCTCAAGGCGCGCAAAACGCTCCGCAGCGTGAGGGGTGGGGGATTGATTACTTCCGTCGTGAAGTGAATCACACAAAAGAGGGATTCTCTTTTTCTGCACAGGGCGCTGTTACAACTGCTGATGGCAGAAGTATTCAGTTTAATACTGCACTTGAAATGAGCCGTGAGACATATAGTGAAGTAACGACATCACTTAAAGCCGGTGATGCACTGATTGATCCTCTTGTTATTAATTTCAGCGGTGCCGGAACACAATTGACAGATATAAAATTTGAGTTTGATCTTGATTCTGATGGTACTAATGAAATGATACATGCCCCGGCAGCCGGCAGCGGCCTGCTTGCTTATGATAGAAACGGTAATGGGATCATTGACAACGGTTCAGAATTGTTTGGTCCGTCAAGCGGTAACGGATTTACCGAACTGGCATTACTGGATGATGACCAAAACGGATGGATTGACGAAAACGATGCGGCCTTTACAGCTATGAAAATATGGGAAAAAGCTGCGGATGGCAGCGATGTTATAAGTTCACTTCTGTCAAAAGATATCGGTGCAATGTATACCGGTAGTGCACACACAAACTACTCGCTTTACAATAATAATGCACTATCTGGAAAGATCCGTGAAAGCGGTATATGGCTTCATGAGAGCAGCGGAAATGCAGGAACAATACAGGAGATTGATCTTGTTGCCTGATCCTGCAGCCCGTTTGACACAGGTATCCATGGTTTAAGCCCTGATGGGTATCGCAAATGCTTATTACGCTGTAATGTGCTGAAAATTTACGTTGAAGGTTTTCGGTTTCTTCATCGGAACGTTGCAGTGTCTTTTCTCAATTCTGGCTGATAACGTTTCCTGACGCTGGGAAAATGCAATTTGTCAATGTGTTGACGTATCACATTAGATAAAAAACGGCAGATGTCTGCCAGATGTTCACTCTTGTACCACCCTCGCTTTGAACTTCAAAAAACATGTCTCACATCACAGTTTCATTAAACCAGGAATGTCCAACAGGAAATTTTAAATATTTCTAATATATTGAAAATAAAAGAGTTACCATTTCTCGATATACCGCAGTATAAAAAATATAAAAAAATCTTGCATACTGTTCAAATGTACAGTATATTTAAAAAAGTAAGTAACAACAGCAGGAGGTAGTTGATATGAGTAACCTGGTTTCATCAGATGTTTATCAAATGTTTTTCCCATCAGTTCAGCCATTACGTTACTAGAAAAGTCGTCCGGTTACGGCGGTTATTGTTAGAGAACAGAATAAGCGTCTGGCAGTTACACCACCAAAGGGGTTCACTATGAAAGGCGGCTTTGTACACGCAGAGAATGGTACCCGCAGGCTGGTAATTGCCGGAAGAATTTTCAGGAATGATATGGTGGTGGCATGATGGGTGGGGCAGCGTTAACGTCTGAGCAGGATCGTGTACTGTCATTCATAAGAAAAACCCGTGATGAAACCGGGGTTCCTCCTACTGTTCGGGAGATCGCGGATGCGTTAGGGTATAAAAGTCCTAATAATGTGCGTCAGCATTTACGTTTGATAGAGCAGAAAGGGTTTGTCCGTCTCCTGCAGGGTAAAGCGCGGGGGATTGAGATTGTACAGCAGGCTGCGGATGATTTTGAGCCGGATCTTGACGCAATGGGTGTACCGCTTATCGGCGCAGTGGCTGCCGGTGCTCCGATAACAGCAATTGAAAATGTTGAGGGGTATATCACACTTGACAAGTCAATATTCAGGGGTGATGATCTTTTTGCGTTGCGTGTACGTGGTGACAGTATGATCGGTGTGGGTATTCTTAATGGTGATATTGTTGTTGTAAAGAAAAAGGATACCGCTGAGCACAACGAGATTGTTGTCGTTGTCATTGATGGTGACGCGACGCTGAAGCGATTTATAAAGAGGGATGGGGGATTGTTTCTTCATGCGGAAAATCCTGCATACGAAGATATAGAGCTGCAGTCTGTCAGTTCGATACAGATTGCCGGGAAGCTTGTAGGGTTGATACGCAAGTGTTGAGTTGGTAAGAGATGCCCGCCTTCCTAAATTGACTCAGGATTAATAAATATGGACACACACAAAAAATTGCAGCTGCTCTCCGATGCGTCACAGTACGATCTTGCCTGTGCCTGCGGAACAAACGGTCAGGATCGGCGTAAGCGGGGTAGTGATGGCGCCTGGTTGTATCCGGTGTCGATACCGTCCGGGGGCAGTGCAATAATGCTTAAAACACTTATGTCAAATGTTTGTGTCAATGATTGTGCATATTGTCCTTATCGTGAAACGGCAGATACGCCGAGGTGCACTATCGGTCCCGATGATATGGCATCACTGTTTCTTGACTACGAACGGAAGATGAATCTGATCGGGTTATTTCTGAGTTCCGGTGTTGTAAAAAATCCTGATATGTCAATGCAGCTGCTTAATGATACAGCACGTATTTTACGGGAAAAACATAATTATAAAGGATACATTCATCTTAAAATTATTCCCGGTGCATCGGATGCTGCAATTGATGACGCATTAAGTCTTGCATCCGCAGTATCATTAAATATTGAAACACCTGGAGAGCTGCGTTTTAAAAAGTTGTCATCAAAGAAGAACTATCTGAATGATATTATAAAACCGATGCAACGGATCAGCTCTATGACATCAAAGGGTGCGAAGTTTGAAACGGTACGGAAGACAACGCAGTTCATTGTTGGTGCATCTGATGAAACTGATGCTGAAATTGTAAAGTATACCGGCGGGTTGTATGGAAAACTCTCTTTTGACAGGGTATATTTTTCCGCGTATCAGAAAGGGCTTGGTGAGAGAGGTATTCCCGGTGAGAATGTATCAGGTACACCAGAACATGCATTTACGAGGGAACATCGCTTGTATCAGGCCGATTTCCTGTTGCGTCAATATTCATTTACGGTGAATGATATCTGTTTTAGTGCTAATGGCAGTTTGTCGATGGATACTGACCCCAAGATGATGTGGGCACAGCGTCATCCTGAATATTATCCTGTCAACGTAAACAGGGCATCAAAGGTCGAACTGATGAAGGTTCCGGGAATTGGTCCGATTACTGCTGCGCGTATCCTGCAGATGCGAAAATCGGGGCGGATAGATTCCAGTAACAAGTTACCTTTGCAGGGGAAACGCAAACTGTGTGCACTGAAATATATAATCTGGTAGGACGAATGAATTATATGAGTAGGTAAGTGTATATCGGTATTATAGGTAAATTTACAAAAATAGAGGATGTATGGTTGAATCACGATGTGGTATTGTCTGTTCTGAGTGTTCATATAAAGATAAAGTTGCCTGTAGTGGTTGTATCAATATAGCAAAGCCATTTTGGGGTGATGTTTGTCCTGTAAAAAAATGCTGTGAAGATAAATTGCTGATGCATTGTGGAATGTGTTCTGAATTTCCATGTTCATTATTGCAAAAATTTGCATATGATCCGAAGCAGGGCGATAATGGTAAGCGAATCGAGCAATGCAAAAAATGGGCATCAGCTAAGTAGTGAATAAAAATAAGGGGAGTTCGTAAGGTGATTGCTGGAATTAAGGGTGGTGTTTGTCAGAGCTGTGCCATGCCGATATATACTGCAGATATGTATGGCACAGATTTACATGGGAAAAAAACTGAAGATTATTGTATACAGTGCTATCGAAAAGGCGTTTTTACTGATCCTGATATGGATATGTTTGACATGATTGATAAGAGTGTTGCCTGGATCATGAATGCCGGAGTATATCCTGAAGCACATATACGCGAGACGCTTTCAGAGATTATTCCACGTCTTAAACGGTGGAATATTCCTGTTACCACACATTATTTTAACTGATATATCAGGATGTGTGAACTATGGGTAGTGTATATATCGGCACAAGCGGCTATTCGTATAAAGACTGGGAGGGGGTACTTTACCCGGAGAAAACCAGTCAGGCAGATTACTTGTCAATTTATGCACAGGAATTCAATGTTGCAGAGTTGAATTTTTCATATTATAAAATGCCTGAAGCACGGGCATCCGAAAAAATGGTTGAAAAGACCGGGGAACGTTTTTTGTTTTCAGTCAAGGCACATCAATCGTTGACACATGAGTATTCATTGACATCACTTGATACAAATTGTGCCATATTTATAGATGGTATCAGACCGTTTATTGACAGTCATAAACTTGGGACAGTATTGCTTCAATTTCCCTATAGTTTTCATTATACTCCGGATAACCGCCGATATCTTGATAAACTAAGCGGAAAGCTGGCTGATATTCCCTTGTCGGTTGAATTACGTAATGACAAGTGGGGGTGTGATGCAGTCCTTGATGGATTAAGTAAACGTAATATCTGTTTTGTAAACGTTGATGAACCTGCGCTGAAAGGGTTATTAAAAAAGAGCAGTATTGTTACATCAGATATCGGATATATCAGGTTTCACGGGCGAAACGCACAGAACTGGTGGACTGGTGATAATGTGTCGCGATATGATTACAATTACAGCGATACTGAATTGACAGAGTGGATACCATCAATAGCGCAAATTATGGAGCAGACAAACATTGTGCTTATTGTATTTAATAATCATTCTAAAGGTCAGGCTGTACAGAATGCCAAAAGGTTAAAAGAACTGATGAATCAATCGGATTAGAAAACACACATTATACGCTTATATAAAAAGGAATAACTGTATGAAAGTAAAAATAAAACCGTTAGGACTGCTTGTAGGTCTTATCGTTGCAGTCGCTCTTTATTTTATCATGGAACTAATTCAAAACGGCATTTTCAGTTCTCCGGTTATAACAGAAAAGGAAATCGGTCCCTATACGTTAGTGTACACTAGCTATATTGGTGAATATAAAAATGTCGGGCCTGTAATGGATAAGGTCTATTACGACCTTAAAAACAAGTACGGCATTGCGACAACAAAAGGATTCGGCATTTATTATGATGATCCGAAAAAGGTCAGTAACGATAAGCTGCGCAGTATTATCGGATGCATTGTAGAATCAAAGTCAATTAATGAAATCGGAGAGTTGCGGAGCAGGTTTGGCGTTTATGAGTATCCGAAGTCAAAAAGTGTTGTGGCAGAGTTTCCGTATAAGGGTAAAATGTCAGTAATTATTGGAATTTTAAAGTGCTACCCGAAATTGTCGGCGTATATTGACAGCAGGAACTATGCTTCTGTTCCGGTAATGGAGCTGTATGATCAGCCGAATAAAAAGATTGAATATATTTCATCATATACGATAGATGTCAGGACATTTCTTGAAATGCTTGACACAGCAAAATAGCAGTATACAAAGGAGCTTGTAACACAGATGAAGCAGATGCTGTTTATAGCACTAGGTGGATCTATAGGTGCGCTTGCACGATTTGGAATTGCAAAATTTGTCAATCAGATAAGCGGTGGTGTATTTCCATGGGGAACCATGACCGTTAATTTTATCGGTCTTTTTGTGATTGGTTTTTTGTATGAGCTGTTCGAAAAGACACTGGTGCCATCAGAGATAAGGCTTTTTCTTACCGTTGGCTTTCTTGGTGCATTGACAACATTTTCAACCTATGGCATGGAGACAATTACGCTTTTTAGAAACGGGCAATATGGTGCCGCTTTATTGAACATTGTTCTTAGTAATGTCGTTGGAATGGTGCTTGTCGTTGCGGGAATTATTGTCGCAAGGGTAATGATAAAAGTCTGATTTGATTCCAAACAAATAATGTATATCCTGCAAAATAATGAAAGGAATGTACGTATGAAATCGCTGGCCGATGCAGTTCGCTTGAAAATATATACAAGTGAGAATCACAAGCTGGATAATAAACCGCTTTACGAAGCAGTTGTTAAAAAAGCACTTGAGCTCAAGATTGCAGGTGCAACAGTAGTTCGCGGTGTCTACGGATACGGTGCTCATCACACGATTCATACCGCAAAACTGCTTGAACTGTCTGATAATCTACCGCTAATTATTGAAATAGTTGATGTACAGGAGAAGGTTGATAAAATAGTACCGTTTCTTGAGACATTAGCGGGAAAAGCAGTTGTGACATTTGAGAAAATTTCGATGGTAGGAGAGTGACACCTCACCCCCCGGCCCTAATGCCGTTAACTTAAGCTTTACATGTTGCAGTTGTACCGGTTGCTCGCCCCCACCCCAGCTCAAAGCAGCTGGACCTCCCCCGCAGGAGGGAGGCGTAATTGTTTTAAAATCAAAATATTACCTCCCTCCTGCGGGGGCGGTCGCTCGGCTTTGCGAGCGGGTGATTTTATAGGAGCCTCACAATAAAGTAATTTTATTTTTGAAAAGAATTACTAACTACTTTAAGGGAGGCTTTATGTACTTAACAAAAAAGAATGATTATCAATACCTTGTATCACTTGACGCACACAAACGTACTTACTTTGCTAAGATAATTGATACAACAACTGAGAAAATACTTTTTAATCATGGAATCATAGGTACAATTGATGAGGTTATCGAACAGATGGTTAAACTAAAGCTGCCCCCTAAACAAACTCTTGTTATTTATGAGGCTGGTTGTGTTGGTTATCATCCTTACAAAAAACTTGTTGCAGCATCATATAATTGTTCAATTATTGCACCAAGTTCAATTCCTCAAAATAATAAATTGAAAAAAACAGACAAGAATGATTGTCGCGATAATTTGAATTATTTCCGAAGCGGTCTTTTACGTTTTGTTACCGTTCCTGATGATTCAGTGCTTTCACTGCGCGAGCTTAACAGGCATCGTGCTGCACTTGTTGATGATTTGAGAAAAAAGAAACAGCAGATATGTGCGTTTGTATTACGTCATGGTTATTTCTTTGATGAAACAAAGACTGAGTGGACTGTGAAGCATGTAAAATGGCTAAGAGGACTAAAAATGTCGAACGCTGCCTTGCAAAGTCTTCATGATATGCAACTAAAAGAATATGATAGCATTGATGCATCAATTGATGAATGTGAAAAAAACATTCAATTGACAATTGAGGAAACTCCAGGTCTTGTTCAAACAATTGAAAAGCTCAAATTTCTTCCTGGGTTTGGGGATATTACGGCTCAAACAATTCATAGTGAACTATGTGATTTAAGTCGGTTTAAAAAACCGAATCAATTACCACAATATGTTGGTCTTGCTCCAGGAATGCACCAAAGTGGTAAGAGTAGTCCTAGCTTATCAATTACTAAAGAGGGAAATGAGTACGCTCGTAGAATGCTCATTTCTGCAAGTAGATATTACGGAGATCAGCGTCTACTTTATTCACAAAAAGAACTGGATAAATTTCCAAAGGAAGTTGGTGCTTTTTTAAGAAAAATGCAGGATCGCCTACATAACAGGTATATTTATTTAAAACGTCGTGGAAAAAATATTAACAAAGTACGGTGTGCAATTGCACGAGAATTAGTAATGTTTCTATGGGAGTATCAAAATAGTATTGTTTCAAAACTAACTATCGTAACAGTGAGAAGAGTAAAAGATAAAAAAGCGGCATGATAAGGGATGATTAATAGATACAAAGGTGGAATGTCGGATTGAAACCCGCGACGCCCCCATAGGGTTTACATTCCCTGACGGGTGATACTATTATGCGGATAACAACCGAAAAAAACCAATATAGGGTTAAAATCCCAGGATAACTGAATGTAAAACGTATAAAATGTACCTTTGTATCTATAAGTCATTTAAAATATAGTAACGATTATGAAAAACAAAAAAACAATTTATCTATTGACTGAACAGGCTCCTATAACTGGGGGCGAGCGCATAAGTACACTGCCACCTTGTAAATACTAAGTTAACGACATTGGGGTCTCCCGCAGGGGGACTTTGAAAATGTAAATTTACCAATTTAGAAATTCATTCTTCAAGTCCCCCTGCGGGGGATTAGGGGGCGTGCATTCTAGTGGACGTAGTTCATACAGTCTTCACTTTGTAACAATGCTGCAATTTGTGCTTAAACCGCTTCGGTTGATATTTAGGAAATACACACTGTTACCGGGTATAAGATTTCTGTTGAACGACAATTATTCTTGAGGTATAGCGACAATTAATTTTGAGGGATAAAAAATGATTAATTGTCAACATCAAGAAGATAAATCATGCTTCTGTTTGAAAGATAGAGAGAAAAGCGGAAAT
>JAAZBG010000019.1 GCA_012513915.1 Fibrobacter sp. | reverse complement strand
TTAACCACTGGGTCGGGGGTTCAAATCCCTCCTGACCAGCTTAAAGATAGAAGGGTTCCAAGAATTTGGGACCCTTTTTTTTATCCAAAAATGCCTAAATTTCACTGATTTCGCCACTTTTAGGTATTGTAAGGCAGTTTTTGAATGTTCAAGCCTGTGAAACCTGACTCCCTTGTTCTACCCTGAAATGCTCTCAGATTTCGATCTCTAATAATTGTTCAACCGGGCACCGGATAAGCACATCTGTACCCCGGCAATTCTCATTTTTAGAGCAGTTTCTGGCAGGTCTGATTTTAAAGTGGAATGCAGCGGGTAATTGGAACCATTCCGAGACTTTCTACAGTACAAGGATGAAACTTTCTTTCCCTGTCTTGCCGGTAAGAATCGGTAAAGATACCAGTCCCCTGGTTTCTCTTCACCTTTAGTGAACCGGTGTTTTGTAATCGCATTATTGTTCAGCCATTCCAATCGTACTAAAGAATGATAACAGGTCACCCATGAAGAATCCCGGGTCATCGCAGAACCCATGCCCGTCGCCTCTCCACTCTGGTTTCATGATAAACGTACCTTTTCCTCCCGCGTTCTGAAAACTTTTAAACATCGGTTCCGAAGCTATAGGAGGGATGCTCCAATCATTTTTTGAATAAATCCAAAGAGTCGGGAGCGTATTGATCTTACCATATTCACCGCAGTCCGAGGCCCACTTCAAGTAACGAGTGGAATGGGGGTCGGCATCGATACTGGTATAGTTTATGCCGCCGGATATATTGACGGTACCGAGAACTCCGTCCACCTTTAGAGTTGAGAATGCGATTGCTGCAAAACCACCCTGGGATTGACCCATGACTACGATTCTCGTGGGATCAACATAAGGCTGTGTTTTCATATGCCCGACTGCGCTTAGTAAGTCTTTCGCCGCTTCTAATCCGGATGCATACGGTGTATCTTTCAGTTCCGAATCGGGTCCGCCAGAATTGCCGTATCCGCGACGTACCAGCATCATGACGACATACCCATTATATGCCAGGGCGGAGCATAAATTGCCATAACCTTTTACATACCAAGCATCTCTTTTAGGGTGTGCACCGTCGCGGCCATGCGTCAGGATGATCAGCGGGTGAGGAAGAGAGTCGAGGGGACGTAATAACCTGTACTCCAGAGTATACGTCTTCCCGTCAATTGTCGCCTTGTAGCTCTCATAGCTCTCACCGACCGTCTCAACCGAATCGACTCCGCAACCGATGACACCGAGCATCATCATGAGTATTACTATGATTCCGGACAGAAATACCCTTCTCTTTTGACTCTTCATTACAAGCTCCTTCATTCAGTAAATATAATTCTGACCGCACGGAGCGATCATTACTTCATCGTTCATTATGGCTGAGAGGCTTTTTCATTTTTTGGCTGAGCATTTCTTACTTGAAAAAGCCTTTACACCCGGTACATTTTTAATTCGTTTCTGGCTAATGTTGCATCCTTCAGCTTATCCATAAAATAAATAATGGGAAAAAACGTCAAAGAGGAGGTTGTTTACGAAAGAAAAAAAACGTACGTTATAGCAGAATGTAAATTGAATCTGTGTGTTGCAGCTGCATCGATACATAGAAATTTGAACATGACAGAAAGATTTGAGAGATTAATCCCCATGATAGTTGTATTTTCATCGAGCCTCCGCAAAATGATATACGGTAGTTTTCAAATAACGCACTACAAACTGATCATTATCATGCTCACTGCAATCTGATTCCATATAGAAAGTAAAGCTGATACATTTTATACCTATCAGGAACAATAGTTTGACACAATCATAAATCACAACCCGGATAATAACCCAACACATCGTTCCAATTTGTATAATACTTCATTAATTACTGACAGGTGATTTGTATTTTTTCCCTTATGAATTTAAAATAATGCGTATATTGGCCGGCTACAACCATTCCTGAAGCAATTTTTAGAAATCAGAAACTACATTTTTGAATCAGTGCCGAAAAGCGTCTACGCGGACAAATTCAGCAGGTTTACACAATACACAGCCTGTGGTTAATGATGTAACGATTTTCAAAAGCAATTTTTAATTGCAGAATCATGCCGTTATGTGTTCTTGGTGCCATTCGGCATGGAGACCGGAGAATTGGTGCCGGATTGGTTGGTAGTATCAACGGCGGTATCAAACGGGTCATTGATCATAGAGCTGATGCTATTAATATGAGTCTTGTGTGAAAACTATTTACCCAGTCGTCTCCAGGAAGGGTAATACCCTCCTTTCAAAACATCCACATGACTTATCACAACCAAAGCTTTTTGATCTACTTTATGTATTAAATCAATGATTTTCTCTTTTTTCAAGCGATTGGCATAAATAATCAACATTAATTTATTCGAATGTCTACCATTTGCATTCACCGAAGTGACTCCATAACCATTTTCTCTTAAGGATGTCAGCATCGAATGCCCTATATTTTCTTCAACAATCACTTGAATCAAAACACGCCCAAGGGCAATTCGGGATTCTATACGAGAGCCGATATAAACACCTACAGCATAACCTAAGCTATAGATGATGCCTTTAATTGGAGCTTCGGCGATTCCAATGATGACTCTTGAAGCTACAAATATCCATAAGGTGATTTCAAGAAAAGAAAGAGACGCACCCAGCTTTCTATATCCTTTCGTAATCAAAATATGTCGCAAAGTTCCTATGGAAACTTCGGTCATTTTAGCAACAAGTATGATCACTAGTTCCCATAATGGAACAGCCGTTAAAATTTGTGTTAGACTATTTATCATTCGTGGAAAGATAAGCTGAGGTTGACAAGTAATTTGATGTTTTTTATTTGCGAGAACAATATAGTATTATGATGTTCCCGGCTACAACTATATCATCTCAATTTTTGTTTTTTTTTTAAGCGTCCATACAGGAATCAAGTGTTATTATAAATGTAAGTGGAACTGCAAGCTATCCACCAGATTCTTCAGGAATAGTTGAAGCATCACCTTTTGATCTTACTATGAATGGCACATTCAATAATGGCAACGCTCAGGGGGCATGGACTATCTCGTTTTCAAAAAGTACCTGGGATGGCTGGGTAACAAGTGGTTCTTTTACGGGTAGCCGTAAAAGCGGAACAGGAATAACCGGATAGTAGTAAAACCTGAGCACTCTTGAAATCAGGTTTTTAGCTTCAACTCCTCAATAACCGCCTTGAACGTTGACATCAGAGACTTCTCGCTCAGTTTTCCGTCGTTCTTTACAATCCATAACCGTCCGTGGTTATCGTTGTTGATTGCAATCTCAATAATCTTTTTCTTTTCAAGAAATGAGTATTGTGATTCAAGACGACGCTTTATTTGTGCTTTTGTCAATCCACGTTCCAGCAGGCGCTTCTCCTGAGTTTCTTTTGAACACTCTAAAAGAATAACATTATTATTGCATACATTTACGGTACCGGTTTCGATCAGCAGTGCTGAATTCAGGATAATTAGACCTGATTTTCCATATAGTTCACGTTTAAGGCGCACAAGAATCGGCTTCTTTAAAAGAGCATTCAGTTTTATCAACGCTACAGCATCATTAAAAACCACCTGACCGAGTTTTTTACGGTTGATCATCCCATTGGAATCTGCAATCTCATTTCCGAAGGTACCTATTATCTGTTTCCTGATTTTTACATATTGCGGTTCTGTAAGATCCTCAAGAATCCTGTGTCCTATATCGTCAAGATCGATATGGTGTGTCGCTATTTTTTGTTTTTCACCAAGTTCAAGAAAACACTTGCTTAAAAACGATTTTCCTGTCCCGATCTCTCCCGTAACTCCGATGATATACTGCCGGGCCATCTTTGCTTCAATGGCCTGCTTGACATAAAGGGGTACATGTTCCTGGATAAACCCGTTTTCCTTCTGAAGCGCTTTCACACCGCTTGAGCTGATATGTGCAAGCTCCGGTTTTGCAAAAAGAATATAGGTGTCAATACCGAGTTTCTGGCTTGCTCCAAGTTGATGCAGCATATTTTCATAGGCAAAGTCCTCTGCGTTTCTGACACCTTTTACAATAACATGTACATCCTGTTCGTAGGCGAAATCCACCAGCAAACCCGTAAATGCCTTGACTGTAACATTCCTGATTCCGTGGAGTGACCGCTCTGCCATTTCAGTACGCTCCTCAAGTGTAAACATATACTGTTTGTCAGGGTTGCTTCCAATCCCTACAATTACCTCATCAAACGTACTTGCGGCCCGTTTGATAATGTCAATATGACCAAACGTAATCGGATCACCGGAAAAGGAGTATATTGCTTTCTTCATTGTATTGACTGATACCTTTGACAAATGTATAGTTTTCTGCAATTGATAATCATTGCAGGGCTATTGAGTGTTACTACAGCACATTTTTCCTGAAATGATTATACCCGTTACACTCCGTTTCAGTGTCAATTGTATTAAAATACATGTAAGCGTATGATATAATTGAATATTTCAAAAATAGTAATCTCGTAACACCTGTTAAAACAACACTCTGAAAATAATATAATCGCATATGTTGATTTCGGTAAAAATAAAATGTTGATAAAAACTATAAATATACTTATATTTAGTAGCCGGGAGTGACTATGATAACAAAAAAGTTCATCATTAATGAATCTCAGGGGTTGCATGCAAGGCCTGCAATGGTGCTATCACAAAAATGTCAGCAGTTCATAAGTGATGTTGTTATCTGCAAAGGGTGTCAAAAGGCTGATGGCTGTTCGATTATTGAACTGTTATTGCTTAACGCAAAGCAGGGTACTGAAGTCGTTGTGTCGATAAGTGGCGATGATGAAAAAACGGCCGTTGATGTTCTCACTGATTTCTTTGAACATGGCAGTGGTATTTAGAACTGGTTTGGACTTTTGTGTAATGATGCCGCTTTTGTAGATTGATAAATAGCAATGCCAACCAGTACGGTGGTTGACATTGCATATTTGTTGATAATGTATCAGCGATAGCTACATTAATCGTGTTTGTTTTTAACAATAATGCTGCTGCTTTTGTCAACTGAAGAGATTGTCTTGACCGCAAGCGAAACAAGATTTTCCTGATTCAGGGCGTTCCAATAGATATCAATTATCTGTGATGCATTTCCTTTAAGTGGAAGTAATACCGGATCACCGCTGAAACCTGGCAGCGGATTGCCATCACCCTGATACGTTGTAATTCCATACCCGAAACCGCTTACCGGAAACTGAAGACGGAAAAAATTTCTGTCTGATACATTGCTTGATAAAATACTTGATTTCAGGATGCTCATCGTAACGCGCGGTGTCTTGTTTCGTAAATCGATCATACCGCTTATTCTCGGAGTAAAATTGGGTGCATCAGGTTCATGCATACGGGTCATCAGTGCATCTTCAAAACTGTTACCTGCGTTTATTGTATCATAAATGGTTCTGGTCTGATCACCGTTACTAACCAGAAATAAACCCGGCAGTTCGAGCATTGCATCGTAGATGATAAGGCTTGGATCGGTGAGCTGACTCAAATCAACAGGTTCAGTTCTTATATCGGTTCCATCAACAACGAAACGACGGTTACGGCTGTTGGTGCTGCGTCCCATAATCCAGTACACAATCTGCCAGGTTGCATCATCAGATTTACCAATAATAATCCCACGACCCGGATATGGATTCTGTTTAATACGGGTTTCAAAATTAGCTGCTGCAATATCATTATATGACATGATGTGCTCCTGTGCGATTGTGTTAAACATTGTACATCCCGTTTTTTTCAGGATACTTTTTATTAAGGTGACCTCAAGTTGGATAAAATAAGGTATGCGTTTATTGATTGCAAACAATGTTATTCATCCTCATTTTTTTCAGTCTGGTTTTTAAATTTTTCCTGCATCTCCTTAAAGAAATTGTCCATATATTCCATTTTTTCTTCATCCTGTTTCTGGCCGATTATACCATCAAGGAACTCTTCCGGGATTTCGCGTAAAAAGGGGCAGGGGGTGACATTCTTCTGTTTTCCTCTGGACACTTTCGTACCGGGATAGGTAAGGTAGAGCCGTTTTTGTGCACGGGTCATACCGACATAAAACAGTCTTCTCTCTTCGTCAATTTTTCCTTCTTCAATTGCCCGCGGTGACGGGATGTAATCCTTGTCAAGCCCGGCAAGAAAAACAACAGGAAACTCAAGACCCTTCGATTTATGAAGTGTCATCATGGTCACACCTTTTTTCTTTTTATCATCATCCTCGTTTTCCTCTGATGATAAAAGGGCTACTTCCTGAAGATATCCGGTGAGTGTCGGTTTTTTCTTTTTAAACTTATGCTCGTAATATTCTATGCCATGAAGTATTTCATCAATGTTTTCCATTCGCATTTTATAAGTATCATCGTCTTTGTAGGCTTTCTGCAAGTGGGCGAGGTAGCCGGTTTCATGCAGTAATTCGCGTACCGTAATAGCGATCGACTGTGCTGCAAATTTTTCATTGAATTTTTTAAACAAATCGATAAATGTTGCAATAATTGTATGTTGTAAATCAGTTATTTTGTCAACTTCATTGTGACGCAGCATTGCATCCCATAAACTCATTCTGCGAAGTGCTGCGAGTTCATCGAGATGTTCAAGTGATGTCGGTGTAATGCCTTTGTTGGGTACTTTTAGCACCCGCATCATACTTAACTCATCATCGGGATTTGCAAAGAACCGCAGATATGCAATAATATCCTTGATCTCTTTACGTTCATAAAAACTCATTGCACCGCTGACCTGATACGGTATGCGTTTACGGCGTAGTTCCTCTTCGTAAATACGCATCATGGCGTTTGTCCGCAGCAATATAGCATGATCGCTATATCTATAGGATGTATGCTCATTGTGCTCAGCAATTTTTTCGGCAATCCATACTGCTTCATCCTCTTCATCATCACCCTTGTAATGCATAATCGGATCACCTTCACCGGCTACTGCAGTAATTTCCTTATGTTTGCGCACCCGATTGTTTGAGACAACCGAATGTGCCGCAGCAAATATCTGATGCGTCGAGCGGTAATTTTTGTCAAGAATGACTGTTGTACATTTCTTAAATTTTGTTGAAAATGAGAGTATATTTTCAATCTCGGCACCACGCCACGAATAAATTCCCTGATCATCATCACCAACGACCATGATATTATTCTGAGGCAGTGCAAGAAGTGCAGCAAGTTTCATTTGTACTGCATTGGTATCCTGAAATTCATCAATTGACACATAAACAAAACGTTTCTGGTATTTTGCAAGAACATCCGGATGTTTTGTGAAAAGCTGAAGCGGCAGCAGTAACAGATCGTCAAAGTCCACCGTTTGATTCTTAAGAAGTATCGAATTATAGGAACTATATACTCGGCTGATTTTGCGTTCTTCCGGATTTGCATGTTTATAGGAATCCGGGTCGAGTGATGCATTCTTAGCAAGGCTTATTTTTGATGCAAACTTTTCAGGATCTTCATTTTTAAGCCCCCGGACACCATTTGCTCTCATAATGGATTTAAGTGTACCAATTTTATCATGTTCATCTATAATCGAAAAAGTTTTTTTTAATCCGATCCGTTCTCCGTCCTCACGAAGAATTTTTACTCCCAGGCTGTGAAAGGTACAGAGTGTCATCAAATCTGCGACCTTTTCGGATGTTTCTGCTGCTACGCGTTCTTTCATCTCACGGGCAGCTTTATTGGTGAATGTAACGGCAAGAATATCCTGGGGATTGCATCGTTTTTCATGCACAAGACGTGCGATACGCATTGTCAAAACTCTGGTTTTACCGCTTCCAGCACCGGCAAGCACCAGGATTGGTCCTTCGTTATGAAGTACCGCTTTTGCCTGACTATCGTTCAAACCTTTTGTAAAATTAACCATTTAACCCTCGTTGCACTATCAAACTGTTGTATCGATTGTGCACTAAAAATAATCAGGGGTCAAACTGAGCGCAACGGGCTTAGTATATCCAGGCTGCCGGAGAGAAATGGTTTACAGGATGTATATTGTGAAAAAACAACCTGTATTCAGTGCATGTGCAAACAGAACTATCGTCAGTGTTATACACGGTTAATCACCAATAGCCTCTATATCAGCAGGTAACGGGTTTTCGGTTTCGATATTTTCAACAGCATTGCAATTCTCTGACTCCGGTGTGACTTTTTTAAGGTAGTTTTCGTATTGTGTAAAAAATCCATTCGGAGATTTGGTGCCAGCCATTTTTAACAGGCCTTGTGATAAAAATTTATGCAGTGTTTTCCCGTCGCGTGCACCGGTATATTTTGTATTACATTCCCCGATACAGGCAATCGTTATATCCCGTATATCCGGTTCGCCATACCCTCTGAATCTCGAAAAGTCAACACGAATGACTGCGTTCCAGATACCATAATTTGTTCGCTTTTTTGATGCAGCGCTTTCATTGAAAGGACGGATGACATCATCACTCGTACCGCTTTTTGCAAAATTTGAAAGAGGTGCACTGATCCAGTATTTATCATTTGAAAAGATTGAATCCGGTATGGCAAGCGAAGTTGTGTCCTGAGTATACGCAATATCAAAATCTTTAAGACCATCCCAGCGATTCGAAACCAGTCTCTTATGCATGCCAAGTAATGACGGTCTGATATTGTTTAAATCGGCGAATGGGTGGTATCGGCGAATGGTGTCATTGAGCTGGACTGTATCGCCGTTTAGTGTAATAGTATTTACAACCAGGGATGGATGTTTTGCCGGTTGTTCAATAATATTATTATTGTAAAGACAGTTGAACAGGTGCATCTGTTCGTAGATATTCATCTCAAGTGTTCCGAGGGCAATTGAATACAGGCTGTCGGAAATGTAGGTACGTTTTCCATAAGATGTCATACTGTCAATATCAACACCGACAATCCGTGCTAACTCCTTGTAAACACGAACACCGGTTACATTAGATAGTTTCAGTGTGTCCCTGAGGCGGGAAAACGCACCGATGCGTGAGAAAAACTGGACATTGTTAAACGCATCCGGCATGATTTCTCCATCCTGTGAAAACAACTGCCGGTTCATTCTGTAAACAGTTTCCACACCAAGGATATTGTTTGATGTTGACAGAAGGTCAAAAATGTGCTGGCAGCCCTCAAAAATTCTACCATGATTGTGAACAACATACGTAGCACCTTTAAATGATCCGTTTTTGAACTTTACACCTATTGCTTTACCGCTTTTCCCATATTCAAGGGTTCGATCCCAGGGAACATTCTCATTGACCGGTTTTAAATCGCTCCACTTCTGATAAGGCACAAAATTACCGGCATCAAAATTAAGGGCATTCATGATAGGTTTTGTAGTTGAAGATCCATTTGGGGTCCGGTTTTGAAGCATACAAGCAAGCCTCGAGCCAAGGCGATCTTTAGAATAATAAGCAAGTAATTCACCGGTTTTGGAATCCATGATTGTATAAGCATAGTATTGGCCATTAACGACAACCGGTTTCTGTATATAATAAAAACAGCTTCTGCGATAAGATTTTCCACTCTGTTTTTTATACCTGATATTTACAATAACACTATCACCGGGATTCAGACTCGTGATAAATGCAGAACCTGGCTCATTGAAATCCATAGGTTCCCTGAGAACGATCTGCGCGCGAACAGTGTCTTTGGGCGCTTTATCAAAGGTAACCACATCCGAAGTACTTCCTATTCTAACTTCGTCAATTATCGTTGTATCAGGGCCATAGCCGCGCTTTTTAACAAGGCCTTCAAGAATCTGTTGTAGTGAAAAATCGATGGTTAAACGGATTCTTAGATTACCCTTTTTACGAATCAGGGAATTGGGATCAATGAGATTCATCTGTGACAGTTGTTCTTCCGTTGATCCGTTATTTTGCAGTGTGAGAAGCCAGAATTCGTTTGCAAGGTCAACTAATGGCCCATAGGTGCCCTTAAAACGTTTTGGTTTTGCAAATGATAATGAATCGAGTTCTGAAAGTATCTGTTCCTGTTTGGCGGCATCCCAGTTTAGTGCTTTTGCAATTCGTGGCATGTCAATTTTACATTGAGGAATAATTTTCTTCGGAACATTCCGCCCCCATTTTACCATTCTGGAAAGATACACACATTGTGCATCAGTAAGACTATTCATATCTTTATTGAAAAGACCTTTTGCAATATCCTTAAAACCGATCATACCATGATCACTTGTAACACAATGGTTGAGGTATACTTCAAGGATGTCATCTGCACTGTAAAGTTTACGTAGTGCAACTGCAAGTTTAAGCTCTTGTATCTTCCGGTCAATAGAGCGATTGACACGGCGCATCCCCTTATCATCAATTCTCGAGATAAATAGTTTGGCAACCTGCTGTGTAATGCTTGATGTGCCTTTCGGAGATACTTTTTCAAACTGCATTACAGAGCTGATACAGGCACGGCCAAATGCCCGCACAAAACTTTCAAATTGAAAACCCATGGGGTTTTCCCGAAAATTCTTGTCCTCAGCGGCAAGAAGCGCTCCGATAAGAACCGGAGGAAACTCAGTAATACGGGCCCGCTGATGATCGGTACGGATGTTGGTGATCATCTTGCCATTACGATCGATGATCTCTATTGAATTTGAGTAATGGCTTACTTCCCGAAGCCGGTCAATAATTGACAATGAGGGATAATCCGATAACGTAATGCCATCAACGATGGTGACATCATCTGATTCGGGTACAGAGTCTGACGCGCCGGTGATACGTGCCGCTTCGGAATTCATCGATTCGTTTGCAAGGATATCCTGCCATCCTGCCCCAAATTCCTTTGAAAGAAGTCCGCGTTTTTCAAGGTTGACAAGCCTGTCTCCCCACTTGTTGAAATACTGGTTAACAAAATGTTTTGAAATCAGAAATGCCGGATAGGCGCTTACAATTACGGCACCAAATAAAATCACAATGATGATAAGCAGGGTATGAATAAACGTCTTTTTCTTTTTCATTAATAAACCTGATGTTGTAAGTCGTTGAAAAATTTAAAATAAAAGATGACGCACACATAGTTGCAGACAAAACCTTAAAGGAAAAATACGGTATCGCATCGTATGTATTGCTTGAAATTAATAAATTGCAGTGAGGATGAGCAAACCGCATCATTGCCTATTTACTGAAAATGGGTTATATACTATATTAATGAAAATAGATGTATTGTGGTTTTAAATTGTTATAATTCTGCCACTTACAACATTATGTCTTAAATGATTGGCAGTTAACACTCCGGGGGAAAAAAATATGAGTTGTTTTAAAAGTACTGGTCTGATAACAATCGCACTATTATTTCTGATCGGGTGTACCCCAAAACAGGTGTTGAAACAGGAAACAATCCCGGTAATTGAAAAAACTGAAATTCCACAAGTAGTAACTTCAGGTACGGATACACTGCTTTATACAATAGAATTTGCAGATGAAATTGAAAGGGATCAATTCATTAACAAATTTAAGGAGTTTATTACTAATTACCCATTTACAAATGTCCAGCGTACCGGCTATAACAGCGTTGTAATACGGATTCCGCCGCCAAATCAGGTGTCAGACAGTTTTGTTATTCAGGAATCTTTTTCAGATAGTACTTATTCATTCCTTGATACACTTTTAATGTTGAATGAAGATCATACAACCGGAATTGCGATAACCGGTAATGATACCATCTATACCCAATATGATACCACCTATACCCAATATGATACCACCTATACCCAATATGATACCACCTATACCCAATATGATACCACCTATACCCAATATGATACCACCTATACCCAATATGCAACAGATACTGTTACACCGGTTTTGGGTGGAACAGTCCGGCTTTATGTACAACGCAGTTTTTTTGACGATTATCTTATTGCGCTTGTGTCAACATTCCCGTTTGATCGCAACGGCACATCAGGAATTTTAACGGTGACAGAGCAATCAGCAAGAAGATTGACTATCAAAATTAACGGAAAAATCACAAACGGTAAAGGAAAAGTGATATCTGCACTGGATATTATCGATAGCTGGACCAATCTTGTCAGGGAACAACCGGCAGAAGGGTTTGCCCTTTTCAGGCAGGTTGAGGGATTGAGAGAGTTTATTGATGGCAGGGAGGCGGTTATTCGGGGATTGGTCGCGACTGACCAGAATACAATTCAATTCCGTTTGCTTCAGCCGGATCCGGATATCGTTGACAGATTAAGTACCGGCCGTTTGCTCGGTCAGGCACTTAAAACAGGCTCGTACTATGAGGAATCGAAGGGTGCGGATGGCAGAGTTTTTCTGTCAAACAAATCAAGAGAAACAGGTTCCGGTTATCTTGATAAACTTATTTTACGGCAGGGTGGTGATGTCAATTCGATTCTCTCGTTTTCGTTAAAAAAATATGATGCGATAGAGTTATACGCGATAAGTGATTTGAGTTATGCACGCAGCAATCTGGCAAAAAACAGCAAACTTGCACTGTTTGGTCGTGATCGTTATTTTATCTCTTTCAATGTAAAAGAACCGAAAGCTCGTCACTATTTAAGCAGTCTTGTAAATTCACAGGAAATTTTGAGTGACTTTGTAAAGGCTGAAGGTGAGTGTATTGCTTCAATTGAAACCGGGGACACCGGTGTGGCACTGATTCCACCTGGCGCGATGCATCCGGGATTGACACAACCGGTAAAAGTACTTTTTTGTAAAGATGATCAGATATCAAAAATAATTGCTGAAAAACTGATCGCTGATTTTTCAAGGGGCAATATTCCATGCAATCTTTCTGCCTGTACAATACAGGAATATGAAAAAACTCTGGTAAATCGAAATTTCGGATGTGCTGTCGGATGGGTGCCTGATGATGTTATGAACGCAAAGAGCGAAAAGATCCGTCTTGCAACAATGTGGTTTTCTGATATCCTTGACGAAAAAGTGCGAATGGACATGTTTATGCAATTGCCATTGTTTTCGGTAAATCGTTACTTGCTTTTAAAAACAAACGTCGAAATTCCATCAAATTCGATTCAGAATCTTTATATAAATGCTGAATAATTGTTTCTGTAGTACCATGTAAAATGTCGGGCACTTTGTATGGTATGTCAAGGAGTTAAAAATGATAAAAAAAGCAGCGCAATTAGTAGGAACATTATTATTTATCTGTATTATATTGTCAATTACAGGGTGTGAAAAAAAGAGTGCTGATGGTTTTCTGGGTTCTGCGGTTATTGAAGGAACAACATTTATTGTGTCATCAGTGGTTCAGGGACAGCTTCTTGATGTGGCCAAAAGGGAAGGGGATGCTGTTAAGAACGGAGAGTTGGTTGCAATAATTGACACGGTGCAACTCGTATTGAAAAAAAAGGAGATACAGGCAAATATTAACGAGATAGAGGCAACGCTGCAATCGAAGAAAGTGGATATTAATGCCGGCCAGAGTGACCTTGATGGGGCTCAGCGGGAATTTTTCAGAGTTGATACACTGGCAAAGAAAGGGGCAATACCGACACAACAGCGTGATAATCTGAAAACCCAATATGATGGCGCACGGCTGCGTCTTGATGCAAATCAGAAAACGTTACTCTCGTTATCAGACAGAATAAAGGGCTTAAAGATCAGAATAGAACAGGCTGATGATCAGATCAGTGACTGTTATATCAAAGCCCCTTCTGATGGTATTGTGTCAACTAAATACAGGAATCGGGGTGAAGTCGTCGTACCTGGAACACCTATTTATGAAATAATTAAATATGATACTCTTACAGCTGATTTTTTTGTTCCTCAACCGGCCCTGGCATCAATAACGTACGGTCAGATGTTAAAGGTAAGAATTGATTATGATGATGGAACGGGGATGGCAGAAAAGTTTTCCGAAGGAAAAGTATCATGGATCAGTGACGAAGCAGAGTTCTCGCCTAAAAATATACAAACCAGGGAAAGTAGAAATGAGCTGGTTTTCAGGGTCAGGCTTGAGATTGACAATCGGGATGGAATGCTTAAACGCGGACTTCCTGTTGAGATCTGGAGATAAGTATGCCGATTGTTGATGTCCGTGATTTGAGAAAAAACTACTCAGTTGAGCAGGCACTTGCGGGAGTAACTTTTTCTGTTGAAACCGGAACATTTTTTGGAATAATCGGTGCTGACGGAGCCGGGAAAACCACACTTATGCGTATTCTGGTAACGTTATTGAACGCAGATAGCGGCGAAGTTCACATTCTGAATTACAATATTGTCAATGACATGCAGATACTGCGCTCAAAAATAGGGTATATGCCGCAACGTTTCTCCCTGTATGGTGACCTTTCTGTAAAAGAGAATCTTACGTTTTTTGCAGATGTATTTAATATCAGTGGAAAAGATCGAAAAGAGCGTATGGCAAAACTGCTTCGGTTTTCAAGACTTGAGCAGTTTCAAAAACGAAGAGCATCAAATTTGAGCGGCGGAATGAAGCAGAAACTGGCATTGTCGTGTGCACTGATCCATTCTCCGAAACTTCTTATACTTGACGAACCGACAACTGGTGTTGATCCTGTTTCCCGCAGGGAATTCTGGGATATTCTGAAAGAACTTCGCAATGATGGCGTTACTCTTATTGTATCGACACCCTATATGAATGAGGCTGCAATGTGTGATGAACTGCTTATCATGCATAACGGGAGAGTACTTAAAAAAGGAACACCGGCAGAACTTGTTGGAGATTACCCCTGTGATCTTTACAGGGTGGCAAGTGACAACAAAACGGTTACCTGTTCAAACAGAATTACCATGCCTGATTCTGTTGTACAAATGTACCCATCAGGGGGTGCTGTACATGTTGCGGTCAGGAAAGGTTTCCCTGTCGATGCAGGTTGGAAGAATCACTTGTTAACGTTAATTAATGGTGCAGAGATTATTGAAAAGCTACAACCGGATATTCAGGATTTGTTCTTTATGTTGATCGCTGAAAACGGAAATCAAAAAAACAATTCTTGAAGTATGATATCCTGAAATTACTATATGAAACCGATTGAAACTAACGCATTGACAAAAAAATTTGGTTACTACACTGCAGTTGATAAGATTTCTGTTAGCGTTGAAAAAGGTGAAATATTTGGCTTTCTCGGAGCAAACGGTGCAGGAAAAACGACCGCGATCAGAATGCTGTGCGGACTTCTTGTTCCATCAGGCGGCAGTGGTACCGTTGCAGGTTTTGACATAATGCGACAGAGTGATAAAATCAGAAGCCGGATCGGCTATATGTCACAGAAATTCAGTCTTTATAGTGATATTGATGTTATTGATAACCTTAAATTATATGGCTCCATTTACGGTTTACATGGGTATCTGCTAAATAATCGAATCAAAGAAATGTCCGGTTTTCTTGAGATGGGTTCTTTATTACAAAGGAAAACAGGGGATCTTCCCTGGGGATGGCAGCAGCGGTTGAGTCTGGCGTGTGCCAATCTTCACAAACCACAAATTCTTTTTCTTGATGAACCTACCGGTTCGGTGGATCCTGTCAGCAGGAGAATTTTCTGGGATTTTATCATAGAACTTGCTTCGGGCGGGACAACGATATTCATAACGACACATCATATGGATGAAGCTGAATATTGTCATCGTATTTCTATTATGGTAAATGGTCGTATTGCTGATGTTGACACACCATTTGCCTTAAAGAAAAAAACAGGTTCGGATTCCCTGCAGGATGCATTTATAAAAATCGTAGAACCTCAAAACTGAAACAGTACTATGATTAGAAGAATAGTTGCAATTATCATCAAGGAATTCAGGCATATCATGCGTGACTGGCAGACACTGATGATAATTCTGCTGATGCCTGTACTGATGATGTTTCTTTATGGGTACGCTTTGACAATGGATCTTGTTGAAGTACCTGTAATTATTGTTGATCCGGCAATGTCTGATGAAGTTCGGACAATCAGTGGGGGTATTGACGCAACGACGTTATTTAACGTAATCGGAATTGAGCGCAGGAGCGATGATCCTGTGGCACTCCTTAAAAAACATCACGCAAAACTACTTGTCAGGTTTGGACCGGCATTCGCAAAGGATTTACGTAGTGAAAGCGGAGGTGCTGATGTTCAGGTGCTTATTGACGGGGCCGATGCAAATACCGGAACAATTTTACGAAATGCGATTGGGCCGATGATCACAAAGGCTGCACTTGACATTCTCAAATTGGATATGCCCAAAGCGATCACTGTTCATCCCAGGGTTTTATACAATCCGCAGCAGCGAAGTGCGCTCTATTTTGTGCCGGGATTGATGGCCATAATTCTGCTCATGATCTCTGCAATGCTGACGTCGCTTACGATCACACGGGAAAAGGAACTTGGTACCCTGGAACAACTTTTTGTATCTCCTTTGAAGCCACGGGAAATCATAATCGGGAAAATTCTGCCATACCTTTTAATTGCTGCAATTGATGGTGTTCTTATCATGATTGTTGGCAGATATTTTTTCGGAATCACTATTGCAGGAAACGCAGTACTTCTGGCCGGTGCAAGTGCTATCTATATTTTTACATCTCTTGCAATGGGGCTTTTTATCAGCACGGCAGCATCAAATCAACAGAGCGCTATGATGATCGTGCTGCCGGTAACAATGCTGCCGACTATTATTTTGTCAGGATTTATTTTCCCCATATCAAGCATGCCCGCTGTTCTTCAATATATAACCTATGTTGTTCCGGCAACCTATTTTCTCGAAATTATCAGGGGTATTGTACTTAAAGGAGTTGGTTTTGCAATACTTATGAAACCAATCGTCGTATTGTTGGCTATAGGATTACTGCTTGTTATTGTGTCAATCAAACGGTTCAGGGTAAAATTGTGAAACTGATCATATTGATGATTTGGAAAGAATTCCTGCATTTAAGGAATGATAAATTGTCGATTAAACTCATGATATTTCCAGTTATCGCTCAGGTGTTCATCATGGGGTATGCTTTGACTACGGACGTAAAACATACACCGGTTACTGTACTTGATAATTCGCAGTCACTTTCAAGCAGGTCACTGATTTCATCAATCAGGGCCAATGAACTTTTTGATTTCAAGCCAGAGTCTTCAAGCTTTAATGAGGTCAGGGATCGCATTGACAGAGGCGATGTTCGTCTTGGAATGATTATTCCCAAGAATTTTGAAAATGATTTGAAAAACGGAACTGGTGCAAATATTCAGATTGTCATAGATGGTCAGGATGCGAATTCATCCAATGTGTCAAGTGGCTATTTAAATGCAATAGTCAATCTGTGGGGAAGTACCTATTTAAAAAAACAGGCCGAATTGATGGGTAAGGATATTGACGTACTTATTCCTGTCAAGGTAAATCCTGTTATTCTCTTTAATCCACTGCTTAAATCAAGCTGGTATATGGTACCGGCGCTTGTAGTACTTTTAATTACAATGGTTACAAGTCTTCTTACAGGATTGTCAATAGTAAAAGAAAAAGAAAAAGGAACGCTCGAGCAGTTAATGGTAACTCCGGTGAAACCGATCCATCTGATTCTTGGAAAAACGATTCCTTATCTGTTAATTGGGTTTGTTGAGTTATGCATCTTTATCGTTTTGGTGCTTCTGTGGTTTGGTATCCCGTTTAAAGGCAGTTTTTTTGTACTTCTTTTGTTTGCTGCTATATACATGATGTCATCATTAGGTATTGGAATTCTGACATCAACAATTGCCCGGACACCTCAACAGGTGCTGTTTCTTATATGGTTTGTTCTTATTTTCTTTATTTTGTTAAGTGGTTTTTTTATTCCTGTTGAAAATATGCCGCAATGGGTACAGAATATTACCATAATAAATCCTGTTAAGTTTTTTATGTTTGCAGTACGCGAATTGTGCCTTAAAGGTACATCACTGAATGATATGCTTCCACAATTGTATAATCTCGCAATAATTGGCATCGTTGTATTTTTCGCATCAGTTTTGTCTTTTCATAGAAGAGTATCATAGCAATTTTATCACACCGAAGATCGTATTTCTCATAGTTGAACCTTACTAAGGTTGATATATATGACAAAAATGATTCTTATAATATTTATAATCGGGCAGGTGTTTGTTATGTCAAAAAATATTGAATTAGCCACATTTGCAGGTGGATGTTTCTGGTGTCTTGAACCACCATTTGAACACGTTAATGGTATCAGGAGTGTAGTCAGTGGTTATACCGGAGGACACACAAGCAATCCAACGTATGATGAAGTCTGTTCAGGAACGACCGGACATTATGAGGCAATTCAGATAGAATTTGATCCATCGATTGTATCGTACGATACACTGCTTGAAATATTCTGGCATCAAATAGATCCGACAGATTCTGATGGACAGTTTGTTGACAAAGGATCGCAATACCGGACTGCGATTTTTTATCACACCGAATCACAAAAGAACAGTGCAGAGAAATCGCTGAAACAAATTGATATTTCGGGACTTTTTGAGAAACCTGTTGCAACAAAGATTCTTAAAGCAACGGTGTTTTATCGGGCTGAAGCGTATCATCAGGATTATTACAGGAAAAATCCTTTTAATTATAAGAATTACCGTAAAGCCTCAGGAGGAGATTTTTTTATAGATCTTCACTGGAAAATTGATAAGCCTGTCAACAATGATAAAAAACTTAAAAAACAACTGACAACAATGCAATATTATGTAACTCAGGAGTGTGGTACTGAACCAGCATTTAAGAATGAGTACTGGGATAATCATCGGGAAGGAATATATGTTGATGTCACAAACGGTGATCTACTATTCTCTTCACTGGACAAATTTGATTCCGGTACCGGCTGGCCGAGTTTTACCTGGCCAGTTGTTAAAAGAAATATTAAGGAGTCTGTGGATTCAAGTTTAGATATGATTCGAATTGAGGTTAAAAGTGCTGCCGGATCTCACCTGGGTCATGTTTTTGATGATGGTCCGAAACCATCAGGTTTACGATATTGTATAAATTCTGCAGCATTGAAATTCATACCGCGTGAAGAAATGAAAAAGAACGGGTATGAAAAATTTCTTTATCTGTTTGAAAAATAAATTGAGAAGAACCTCTGTCTGGATGTACTTTGTGCCGGGATTAGAAAAATGTGTAATAAGGTAGAGCCATTGTAGGTGGCAGCCTTGTGCTGCCACTTGCAGTGGAATTAATACCAGACAATCAGGACGGGACTTTTTCAGGAGCCTTTTTCCTGCTTTGTATGCCTTTGATAATAAGGAAACCAGCAAAAATGATTCCAACAGCGAGAAATCCATAACTGATATAGTGATAGTAGTGTTCAAGCTTATCTTTTTGGCTGTAAAGAACCACTCCGAGAAATGCAAGGATGGTATTCCAGATTGTTGCTCCAAGGAAAGTAAAAAAACAGAATTGTTTGAGATTCATTTTTGACAGACCGGCAGGAATAGAGATCAACTGACGAATAACGGGTACCAGTCTGCCGATAAAAGTTGATATATTGCCATATTTGAGGAAATAATTTTCAGCTTTTTCAAGGTGATGTTCATCGATAAGCAGAAGTCGTGCCCATTTTGATGCTGCGAATTTGTAAAGTAATGGACGCCCCAGGGTGAGAGCCAGGAAATAATTCACAAGTGAACCAAAAAGCGCACCTGTTGATGCAACTGCAACAACACCATAGATATTCAATTCGCCCTGGGCTGCTTTCCAAGCTGCCGGAGGGACCACTATTTCTGATGGGAATGGAATTGCAGAACCCTCTATTGCCATAAGTATTCCAATGGTCCAGTAATTAATATTACCCATGTACCAGGTAATTACCTGTGTAAATAAATCATGTAACATTTATGAAAGAGATCCTTTTTGTTAATGTTGTCTTTGTGTGTTTCCTGATTACAAGTGAAACTTATTCTGGTATCACATCAAAGGTGTTTAATTCTATAGGTTATTAGCAATCAATTACATTTTCCAGCCATGCGTACCAATCAGTGGAACAAATGCTACACTTCCTGCTGATTCGCACTTTAAAACGTTGGATTGCTTGGAGTAAACAAGCAACTCCTGTTGCTGCCGATCTCCAGTGGGTATCAGCATGATTCCGCCATTTGATAATTGTTCTGCCAGAGTCTGAGGAACTACCGGTGCGCCTGCAGTCACAATGATTTTATCGAATGGTGCATGCTGGGACCATCCTGCAGTTCCATCACCAATCTTGAAAACAATGTTTTGATAACCCATCTCCCTTAAGCGCTTTCGTGAAGCATCACCAAGTTCCTTATGTCGTTCTATCGTATAAACACGACGTGAAAATTGTGATAGAATTGCTGTTTGAAAGCCTGAGCCTGTACCAATCTCAAGAATTTTCTCATCACGCTGCAACTTTAGAAGTTGTGTCATAAGTGCAACTACGGTTGGCTGGGAAATTGTCTGTCCAAATCCAATCGGTAGGGCATTGTCGTCGTATGCCTGATTAAACATCGCTCCATCAACAAATTCATGACGCGGTACTTTTCTGAAAGCATCAAGAACCCGTTCATCTGTGATACCGTTATCGCGCAGTTTTTTTACAAGCCGCTCTGCTGCAACGTTCAAATTAATAAAGTCATTCATAGTTCACCGTTAATCTGATAATTAAGAAATCGACTTACGTATATGTAAAACAGCCTTTACCCATCGCAGTGTGTCTTTAACATGTGAAATGTGGCTTTGACCATCGGTATATACTGTCCTGATGTTCACAAAAGCAACCGGAAAATCAGCCTTGATGCTTTTCATGATTACTTCGGTTTCCATTTCAAAACGGTTATAGGTGATTGATATTTTCTTTAACATCTCAGTTGAATATAAACGGTAACCGCACTGACAATCGAGAATTGTTGACTTACATAAAAAACTCATTATTTTTGATGTAAGTACGTTTGAAAAAATGCGCGCAGGTGGCATTTTGCCGGCTTTTTTTTCACGGTTACCAATACAAATGCCTGTTTGCGGATGCTTCTCTACATAATCAATAAATTGATGCAGATCCTCCGGCGCATGCTGTCCGTCGGCATCAACAGTAAAGATCCATTTGGCACCCCTCTTCATACACCATGAAAAACCGGTTACCAGTGCGGCTCCTTTACCAAGATTGACAGAGTGAGATAAATACGTCAGGTTCATCTCATTGCAGTACTGACTTGTGCCATCCATTGATGCATCATCAACAATACATAATTTACAGGATGGTACATACTCAAGAAGGGCTGGAATCAGTTTTCTCAAAGTATTAACTGCTTTGTATGATGGGATAACGATATAAGTAGAATCAGGCCAGTGATATTGCATGCAGATTCTCCTCGATTTTTTTTCGCAACAGTTCTATTGATGCATCCGATTTTTCCAGATCACCAGCGGTAACAATTTCACCCGTTCTGATTGTCAATCTGGCGAATGGTTTCGGGATGATCATTCTATCCCATGATTTTAATTGCCAGTACCTTGATGGATGTACGGCAAGAGGCACAACCGGAGCACCGGTCATAACACAAAGATGTGCAATACCGCTTTTAACAACACCACGGGGGCCCCTGGGCCCATCAGTTGTAACAGCGATGTTGCGATTACTCTGTAAAGCTCTCAGGCTTTGACGGTATGCTGAGAAACCATGCCTGCTTGATGAACCCTGAATAATGGTATAATTCCATTTCTGTGCAACAGCAGATGCCCTGATTCCATCACGGCTTGATGAAACAATAACAGAAAAATTCTTGTTCCGGAAAGCATTTGCCAGCGGTAACAGATCTGAATGCCAGATCGCATAAAGTTTTCCCTTGCCGGGATTCTCAAGGATATCTTCAATACTGCCTTTTCCAACCTCTTTACGCCAGGTTGATCCAAGTAGTGAGCCAATAATCCAGATCAGGGCGCTGATAGTGTCCATTTTTATCGGTGTACTATGGATGTCTTTTGTCGTATCGTTTAAAATTTTCATAGTAAATCGCTTAATAAAAAATCATTACACCCGGACTTTTCTGCCTGACCGGACTTCAGTACATCAGAAATACCCCAAATAAATCACAATGTGCTGCACAAGATTGTCACTGATACTATAGGATTATGTGTAATCCAGTTCAGAAAATAATAAAAAAAACGGTTAAAAGACAGGGTAATGCAATATATCTCATAAAGAGAAGGATTGTTGAACCGGAGACCTCCGGATGGAGGTTGATGTATCACAGGTCCAGTTTCATACATCCATGGTGAATGGTATGCGGCAGCGTTAGTTTAACTGCTAAATCAGAAAAAAACTGTTTTACAAGGCAATTTGACATATTAAAAAAATTAACATTGCTCGTAAAAATAATTAGCTCTATAATAAAAAGGCGAAAGAATAACAATATGTACATGCATCTACCGAATCGTTCATGGTTGAGTAAGGTGAATCAAATCATTGAAAAGGATATGCACCTTGAACCCACTCGAACAATTTGTTTCTGTTGAAGAGCGGCCTGATGGTGTGTATGTAAAGGTGACCAGGGCTGAGAAAGAATCACTACGAATGGATCTGATTCGAAGTGCTGTGGAAAATGCATTTGTCATGAATTTTAATTACGCAAAGTTTGAAGATGTCGTGATGAGGGCCAGGGGTGTATTTGAGCGTATTGGTTCGTTGTTTGAAATTTACAATCCGGATTTAGAGAAGTATTTTTTTGTTACTACAACAGCACAAATAGCAGCATTGAAAGTGAGTAGCGGGTGTCTTGCGATGGGTAAGAGACCTTCAGGGAATATGCTGAGGTACTATTTGAACAGAAACGGTATTTCGCATAATGTAAATATCGAATCAATCCGGGATCTGATTGCTGAAAACAGGTGGGATGAATTTGTAACTGTTGCTGAAATCACTCCTCCTGTTGACGGTTCAGATTCAAAAATTGAAATGCTGATATCAATTGATCAGAATCTGCAGCCTACAGTGCGGTCTGATGGCTCTGTTGACTATCGCGATATCCGTTCATTTACATCGGTGACAAAAGGGCAATTACTTGCTGTAAAACATCCCCCAACCCCAGGCCGGCCGGGAATCGGACTTGGGGGTGAAGAGCTGCCACCGGTTCCAGGCATTGATTACAAACTCCCGAACGGAAAAAATACAGAAATATCTGTAGATGGTAAGTACCTGCTTGCATCAAAAACAGGGATTGTCTTTCTTCACCATGGATTGATTAGTATTGTAGAAATTCTTAACATAAACGGAAATGTAGATTTTAATGTCGGAAATGTAAAATATAGCGGCGATGTACTTATCTGCGGAAGTGTGATGCCGGGGTTTACTGTTGAATCAGAAGGTACAATCCATATTAAAGGTGAAGTCGAGTCTGCAAGAATCATTTCACGCAACGGAATGGTTATTGTTGAAAAAGGAATTCTTGGGAAAAGTGATACTCAAATAAAAGCTAAAACCGGAATCGTTGTCAGTTTTGCTCAGGAAGCAGAACTTTTTACTGAAGGATTGCTGGAATTTGATAAGTTTTTAATGCATTGTGACTGTACCTGTGAAACACTTGAGGGACATGGGCACAATGCAAGCGTTATTGGCGGTATCATAAAAGCAGAACGAACTGTGACCATTAAGCAGGCGGGTACAGAACATGGTTCATTGACAAAAATCATATTGTTTGACAAGCGCAAGACACAAATTGAGGATAAAATCAGGGAGTTGCTACTACTTGATAAAAAACTGAATGTGGAACTTGAAACAGTTGAAAAACAGTTGAAAACGAAAATCGCACTGATTAAACGGACTGATGAAGTATCAACACGTGCCAGAGACGAGGTGAAAAAATGGGTTGATGCTTATAACCTTACGGTACAAAAAATCAAATATGTGGCAGAAAAAATTGAATCCGCAAAAAATGAACCTGGTGGACCAGTGCTGTATGATGGTTTTGTGTACATACAGGGTCCGGTTTTTACCGGAACAGAACTTGAACTATATGGTGTAAAATATTCCGTAGTATCAAATATGTCAAATAAACGTTTCAGGGTTAGTAATAGTGGCATTCAAGCTGGAGAGTAGAAATGACAACTGCATTATCAATAGAGCACAAAATGGGAAGTACCTGGATCACATTACCGGATGGAATCTCGATGTATAATAGTCGGGACATTGAAAAATCAATCGTCGGTAATTTAGAAAAATCATCATCATTGGTACTTGATTTCTCAAATACCCATAATCTGTTCAGCTCAGGATTAGGGTTGATTATACGAATCCGAAAAGCTGCGACTGAGATGGAATGCAAATTATGTCTTGTCAATGTTACCGGGAAAATCAGAGAACTATTATCTGCATTAAATCTGAGTAAACTGCTCACCATATACGCGACAGATGTTGAATATGAGCTGTCGCGCAGTGACTTATGGAAAGAGGGTGCCATTAAATCACTTGGATTTCTTTTTGTCGCACAGATCGATAACCACATTTATCGGATTAACCTTTCAGGTGAAATGATTAATGGAGCAAAATTTGATCTCTGTGAAAAATTTATTCCATCACCTGAGATTGCAATCTACATATTTGATTTTTCCAATCTTGAGCTGATTGATGAGATCGGGGCGACTCAATTATTACTTCTAACAAGTAAAATCAGGAATTCAAATGGTGAATGTCGCGCTTTTGGCTTAGAGGGTTGGTTACGGGAAACGATTGAAGTCCTCGGGGCGGCAACCTGTATGAGGTTCTATGATAATGAAAAGTCTGCAATAAATAATCTAATTAAATCAAAGCTTTAGATTAGCAGACGTGCAATAAATCCCGAAGAAGTCATATTCTGGAAATTACTAACCGGATAAACAAAACGATCTAAGCGGGGCGTAGCTAAGTTTCATTTGGTTATTATACAATATATTTGTGTATCGCTGTTCATCATGCTTGAAAAATTGATGGCAGTGCATGTATTTTTCTGAATTAAATACTTTTTTTTTGAGGCCGCAGTTAATGGCGGTTGCGGACTTTTTTGTTTTACTGCTGATACCAGAGAGCAGGCAAAAAAATAATGGTACTGAAAGGATAACCAATATGAATCGTCTTGATCTTGCATTCAGATCATTTTTCTGGATTTTTTTAAATAAAAAATTTGCAGACAGGGTAAATGAACATTTTGATTCTGTAAAAGATGAGCAACCCGTTGTTGAATTACCTCCTGCAAAAGTGTCTGAAAAAAAAGGCCGCTCAGAAGCAGTTCAGCTTCTTTCATTGCTTCAGAGAGAAGGTCGATTGGTTGACTTCTTTAAAGAATCGATCTCATCATACAGTGATGCTCAGATTGGTGCTGCTGTTCGTGATATTCATCGCGATTGTTCATCATTACTTACAAAAATTTTCGCAATCGAGCCTCTTGAAAGTAAATCTGAAGGCGAATCAGTGGAAATTCCTCCCGGGTACAGTCCGGAAAAATATCATCTTACCGGTAATCTTACCGGTAATCCCCCTTATAAAGGGGTTTTGCGGCACCCCGGCTGGAAAGTAACAAAAGTGGAATTGCCGGCATGGAACGGGAATGAAACAGCAATTCCGGTGATTGCTCCGGCTGAAGTTGAACTCTAATAAAAATTAACCAGACGCATTTGGTGGTTATAGTGGCGCTATGAACGTTCTCTGTTAACACCGGTGCGTGGAAAATAAGGTTGAAATATGAACCCCAGATATGCTATTGGTATTGATCTTGGAACAACAAACAGTGTTGTCGCATATACAGATATTCAGAACGCTGAAGACAGAAAAGTTAATCTTTTACCGATAAGTCAATTTACATCAAGAGGTACTACTGAATCCCTCAATTCACTTGCCTCTTTCTGCTATATCGCTACTGATCCGGAAATAGAAAATAATAGTTTTAATAGTACAGGTTCAGTCGGACAGGATTATTGCGTTGGTGAACTTGCGCGCAAACAGGCTGCTGATGTTCCTGCCCGGACTGTTTCAGCTGCAAAATCATGGCTCGCAAACAGTAAAGTTGACAGAAGGAGTGATATTCTTCCCTGGAATGCTCCTGATGGCATCCGGAAGCTATCACCTGTTGAGGTATCATCACGGTACTGTCAGGAACTTGTCAAGGAGTGGAAACAATCGTTTCCTGAAAATCCTATTGAGGAACAGCTTGTCGTACTTACTGTGCCTGCATCTTTTGATGCAAGTGCGCGTGAGTTGACTGTTGAAGCTGCGATTAAGGCAGGGCTTCCGCAGACAATGATTCTTCTGGAGGAACCTCAGGCTGCAGTATATGCCTGGCTTGCTGAACAGGGTGATGAGTGGAGAAAACAGCTGAAGGTAGGTGATATCCTGCTTGTTTGTGATGTCGGTGGAGGAACCACAGACTTTACATTGGTTGGTGTTGCCCAGGAATATGGTGTGCTGGTACTGAACCGCATTGCCGTAGGAAATCATATTCTTGTCGGCGGCGATAATATGGACTTGACACTTGCACATTTTGCAGGGACACTCTTCGCGGAGAAGGGAAATAAACTTGACGCGTGGCAATCTGTAGCGCTCTGGCATTCGTGCAGAGCTGCAAAGGAATTGTTATTGTCGGATAATACACTTGAATCTGCTCCGGTGACCATACTCGGGCGCGGATCAAGGCTTATTGGTGGCACCATTTCCATAGATCTGAAAAGGGATGATGTCAGGCGGATCCTGCTTGATGGTTTCTTTCCTGAATGTCAATCTGAAGCAAGTCCGGTCCGTAAGATGATATCCGGTTTCAGGGAGATTGGCTTGCCGTATGAGTCTGATGCTGCGATTACCAGGCATCTTGCACATTTTTTAAGAGCGCACGGTACCAATGGGCAGATGGTCATGCCGACACATCTTCTTTTTAACGGGGGCGTTTTCAAAGCATTACTATTTCGTCAACGATTGATCGATGTTATTCAGGGGTGGTTTACAGGTCATACAGTTCAGATGCTTGATAAAACGCCGGATTATGATTATTCTGTTGCCCGTGGTGCAGCATATTACTCTACGGTAAAAATGGGCAGTGGAATCAGGATCAGAGGGGGAACTGCCCGTTCATATTATGTCGGAATAGAAACTGCCGGTCTTGCGGTGCCGGGATTTGAACGTCCACTTAATGCTCTGTGTGTTGTACCGTTTGGTATGGAAGAGGGGACAACAATCAACGTACCATCAGAGGAGACGGGACTTGTACTGGGTGATACAGTGAATTTCCGTTTCTTCAGTTCTTCGGTTCGTAAAGATGATATAGCCGGTGATATTCTTCAGGGTTGGGATGAGGAGGAACTTTCGGAGACTGATTCTCTCGAAACAAGTCTGCCGGCAAATGACAAGTTTACAGAAGGGTATGTTCCGGTAAAATTCGAATCCCGCATAACAGAACTGGGAATGCTTGAACTCTGGTGCAAGTCCACAATTTCTGATGATGCATGGAAGCTTGAATTCAGTGTACGGGAATAAACTGGTTATAAATATTGATGCACTGGTATCACTGTGTGCATCCCGTGTTTCAATGCTGTAGTGATATAATTTACAAAAAGAGATGTGATGTGATTAATGAATACAAATAATGAAAAAAGCGTACCTGCAAGGTACATTATAGGTATTGATCTCGGAACAACAAATTCTGCTGTTGCATTTGTTGATACCAATGTAAAGCCGCTTCATGTTGAGGATTTCAGGATACTTCAGATAAGTGCAGCAAATGAATCATCATCGACGAATCTCTTTCCGTCATTTCATTATGAAGCGGCCGCAGGTGAATTTGCAAACGGAGCATTGACACTTCCCTGGGATAAAGGAGTAGATAAAAAGGTTGTTACCGGTACATTCGCCCGTGATCACGGTGCTCAGATTCCGGGCCGTCTTGTTGTTTCTGCTAAATCATGGCTTAGTCATGCTGGTGTTGACAGAACGGCACCGTTGTTGCCGTGGCATGCCCTGAGTGATGTGGAAAAAATTTCACCGCTCGAAGCGACAACACGATATCTTCTGCACATGAAAAACGCATGGAATTATGATCATCCGGATTTTTGTATGGAAGATCAGGATGTCATCATTACGGTACCTGCATCGTTTGACGAGATTGCGCGTGAGTTGACTGTTGAGGCTGCTGCGAATGCCGGATTAAAGAAAATTATTCTGCTTGAGGAGCCTCAGGCTGCTTTCTATGCCTGGATTCAATACCATGCATCAGATTGGCAGTCGTTTGTAAGTGCAGGCCAGAAAATTCTTATTTGTGATATTGGTGGCGGAACTACCGATTTCACGTTAATACAGGCTAAGGCATCAGATAAAGGTATTGTTGAATTTCATCGCATTGCAGTTGGCGATCATCTGATTCTTGGCGGGGATAATCTTGATCTTGCCCTTGCGTATCATGTTGAACAAAAAAAACTTGATGGAAAAAAATTGTCGCCGCGTCAGTTTGGTGCCCTTGTCCGAAGTTGTCAAAAGGCAAAAGAAACACTGCTTGGCGAAAATGCACCATCAAAATTGACACTTTCGATACAGGGATCGGGAACATCGCTGATCGGGGGGGCTATTCAGGTTGAGTTGACTAAAGAAGAGGTGGAAAATGTTCTTGTCGAAGGGTACCTGCCGTTTGTCGCATTGACAGATAAACCCCAGACCCGTCAATCCGGATTTCAGGAATTTGGGCTTCCCTATGCGCCGGATCATGCTATTACCAAATACCTTGCATCATTTCTTATGTCACATAGCAAAAACGCTGATCGGGATAATAATGGTGCACAGCCCGATATCGTATTGTTTAATGGTGGGGTTTTTGCCGCATCTGCAATCCGGAATCGAATCATTGACGTGTTATGCCGCTGGTTTGCAGATAATTCAAATCAATGGAAACCAATACTGTTTGAGAATGACTTTCCTGAAAGAGCTGTGGCACGGGGTGCAGCATATTTCGGGCTTGTTCGCAGAGGTGTTGGAGTACGAATCGGGGGGGGGCTGGCCCGGTCGTATTATATCGGTGTCGAAACGGATAATGGAAGCATGGCATTGTGTCTCGCTCCAGCAGGTTTACAGGAGGGACAAAGCATTGTACTTGACACTATGACTTTCAGTTTGCTGATTCGTCAACCAGTTGAATTTCCGCTGTTTGTCTCAAGCAGGCGTACAACTGATACTCCGGGACAACTTATCGCTATTGATCCCCTTGAAATGAACTCATTGCCACCAATTTGTACTGTTTTACGTTCAGGGAAAAATCTTGAAGCTGATAATGTAAAGGTACTCTTGAATGTGAGGCTCACAGAAATCGGAACTCTTGATTTGTGGTGTTCTGAAATAGGTGGAAACAGAAGCTGGAAATTGCAATTTGATGTTCGTTCTGCAACGCGTACAGAAATTGCAGCACATTCTGCACAGGCTGAAAAAGAGGGTTTTATTGATAATGAGACAATTGAGTCGTGTAAAAGACTGATAGCAGATACATTTTCACCAAATGCTTCAATTCAGCCATCGGAACTAATCAGGCATCTTGAAAAAGCAAGTTCAATGGAACGTTCAGAATGGCCGCCATCACTGCTTAGAATGTTCTGGGAAGAGATATTAAATGTCAGCAGTTCACGCAGTCGTGATCCTCTATACGAAGCCCGATGGCTTAATCTGCTTGGTTTCGCACTTCGTCCGGGGTATGGATATGCAGTTGACGATTGGAGAGTGAAACAGACCTGGTTGTTGTTTCAGAAAGGGGTAATTCACAATAAAAATCAGGCTTGCTGTGCCGAGTGGTGGATTTTGTGGCGGCGTATTGCCGGTGGACTTGCATCAGGACAGCAAAAAGCTTTGGCGCAGCCGCTGATCGCTATTGTAAAAAATGTTTTTAAGGAAGTTGACGCAAAAAGAAAAGTAAAGGCAAAAGTCGATGTCAAACTTGGGGCTCATGAACTGGTAGAGATATGGCGCCTGCTCGGTTCTCTTGAATATCTGTCATCTGATGTCAAAGTTGAACTTGGTACTATTGCGTTACGTCTGGTGAACAGAAAGGATCCTCTTGCAGAGGCTGCTGTCTGGGCTATAGGACGATTTGGCGCACGGGTTCCGGTATATGGACCTCTGAATGAAGTCGTTGATTCGCAGGAAGCTGCAGAATGGGCAACGCTGCTTACAACTGTTAAAAAACCAAATGCAACACTGTTTCTTGCGCTTATGCAATTATGCCGGCAGACTACAGACCGGTACAGAGACATTGATCAGACTATACTTGATAGCATTGTAGATTTTATGAAAACAAACAATGCTCCAGAGCATCTTGTTGCACTTGTAGAAAAAGGTGGCGATCTTGATGCAAAAGAGCAGAATGCTGTGTTCGGTGATTCACTTCCCAAAGGATTGCGTTTACTGTAATGAGGATGGGAACCTGATCCGGTAAAAAATATGGAGAAACGGCGTTTTCAAATAATTTTTTATGTAGCAATTTTCTGTATATTGTCATTCTTTTTCTTCGGGATGGTAGCATATGGGGTTTTGCTGCTTCCTCCGGTTCAGACTAAAGCCGTTAATATAGTCGGGAATCAGCTCAGCAGAGTAATTACCGGTGATATTAAAATCGCGAAAGTCCGCTCGAATCTTTTAACCTACATTATTCTTAAAGATTTTTCAATCCGTGACCGGGTTGATCCAAATGTATATGTCTCCGCATCCGAAATAAAGCTGCGGTACTATCTGCCATCACTGCTGAAAAAAAAAATACGTATTACACATACGAATATTGATCAACTGGATGTTCATTTACGTATCAGAAAAAGCGGGAAAATAGAGATCCCCTTTCTATTGAACAATACTATAAAGCCTCTGAATAATGACATAAAACCTGGAAAACGTTCGATGTTTACAGGGTGGGAAATTATACCTGGTTCTGTAAGGATAATGGAGATGAATGCTTCGTTTCATGATAGTCTCAGAAACTATTACAGTGCGGTAAACAGGACATCTGGTGCTGTCAGATTTCCAAAACTTGATTCTATCCTGATTTCCCTTGATGTACCCGATGGTTTTTTTTATAGCAAATGGTGGAACGGAAATGTTGACACATTGCAAACAGATGTGGCTATTACCCCGCGTGGAATGAATGTTAATCATTGCTATGCGAAGGGGAGTGGATCTGATGTAAAAGGGAATGGATGGATTCCGTTTAATTATGATGACCCATGGGATCTTAACGCTGTGGCATCAAGTAAAATCCGTCCCATTTACGCACTGGAAACATATGCTCCTGCCTTTGGTACTGTCGGGTTTGCACAGGCAATAGCATCTTTCAAAGGCTCTTTTAAAAAACCACTCTATTTTGTTGATCTTAAAGGTAATGGTGTTAGTTACAGTGGCATTATGTTTGACGCGTTTTCATTTAAAGGCTGGACAGATGATAACGAGGAGATCCACTATGATTTTAAGGGAGATTCGCCGTATGGAAAAATCAAACTTGATGGAAATGTAAGGATTATTCACCTTAATTCATTTCATCCAATTGTTGATAAATATACAGTTAATACAAAAATTGACAATTTAAAAACAGCAGCATTTGTAAAGTATGTACGTCAACTGGAAAATGTTCCCGGGGATAATGCAAGGCTTAATCTGTATCTTAATGGTAAAGGGTACCGTGATATTCCTGAAAATATCCGCTTTGATGTTGCTGCTTATCAGGGAGATCTGCAGGATACGTTACAATTTGCGGCTGCAATCCGGAATGATGCCTGGAGCATGTATGGAGTGTGGGGAGCAAATGAAATCAACGGGGATGGCGCTTTTGATCTCAAAGGAGGGCTCTCCGGTAACATTAAAGGAAAACTCAACGATGTTAGCCCGCTCTTCAGCTATTTTGTCAAGGAACGTGTTCTGGGACGTTTACATATAGAAAGTAAAGTTTCGGGAAAGGTGAACGCTCCGGTATTCAATGCAAAAATAAACAGCAGCGGCCTGAAATGGCGTGGAAGTACTATTGACACGATAAATGCAAATGTACAGGTTGGAAATAAAAACAATATTGATGATTTGTTATGCTCCGCATATATAAACCTCGATTCTGTAGGGGCTTTTTTTAAAATTCCTGATTTAAAGGGAAATGGATCTGTCAAAGCGGCTGTACATGGTGAATTTACAAAACCACATATTAATATGATGGTAAAAGGGGCAGACCTTTTTTATAAATCAAAAATTGCAGATTCTGTCATTGGAAACATCGTTATTGACAGTATGTACCGTGTTGATGCCGGTAAGTTAATAATTAAAAACCAGAAATCACAAATAGTACTTGATGGCACCGCTGTGTTTGGCGGTATTATAGATAAAAAGGGAAATGTCGGTTTTGATCTGTCTGCTTCCGCTGATCTGGTTAATGATAGTATTGTGTCAAGAGCCGGTTTTGTTACAATGAAAGGTTTATATACAAAAGATACCATAGATATCAAGGTACATACTAATGATTTTAATGTAGATGTGCTAAATCCCTGGGTAGAAAAAACCGGTCTGGTCAACGGATTACTATCAATTAAAACATCGGTGAGCGGTTCAGTTAAAAATCCTCTTTGCACACTTTCCGCTGTTGTCAGAAATCCATCCTATAGAGATATCCGGATGAACTCAATTAAAACGAAATTTGTACTTGCTGATTCATTATTCAAAATAGATTCTGCAGAGCTTAAACTTGATAGTATGTCTGTGTTGTACTGCAAGGGAAATATTCCTGTATCCATTGGCCGTGGATGGAAACCTGATCCATCCGCAGACCGTAAATGTAAGATATTTGTTCAGAGCAGCAGACTTGATCTTGAGTATCTTTCACAGACATTCAAAACCGACTGGAAATACAAGGGTAAAGGGCTTGTGTCATGTGAGATCGGAGCGAACGGACTGGGATGGAATATTAAGGGAATTGCAACTGCTACCGGAGCATCACTTTACAACAGTAAATTAAAGCTGCGATCTCATAATGTTACTATTGATACCAAAATACAAGGACAATTATTCAAACCTGATATCTCCTTTACAGTAAATTCAGGGAGGGTGGTGTATGACCGCATACGATCAGACAGCACAGCATTTACCGGATTGTTTAGCAGGGATACTGTTCATATTACTACCGGAAATGTATCCCTGTTCAATGGTGGGCGGTTGACAGCAGATGGTGTTATCCCTTTTGACAGTTTAACATATGGTATTGATGAAAGCGGAGTGAAACTGAATTGCAATCTCGATAACGTTGCATTATCAGAAATGAATGTTTTTATAGGTAATGAGCTGATCCGAAGCGGGCTATTGAGTGCTGATGGTGCACTTGGAATTGTAAGCGGTATTCCGGTCGTTAATGGGAAAGTATCTGTCAGTAATGCCGTATTTGCTGTCGATGGTGTAGAACCGCATATTGGTCCGATAAATGGTGACTTTGTATTAAAAGATGATACAATCAAAGTGGTGCAATGTAAAGGAAGCTGGGGTAGGGGATCGCTTGAAAGTATTGGTTTTATTGTATGGTGTCCGGACAGTCTTAAAGATGTAGCATTAAACGGACGAGTAAGGAATTTAAGTGCAGATCTTCCTGACATCGCGTCGACAAACATACGCAATTTTGGTTTTTCTTTTTCAAAGAGGAAAAGTGATTTTTTATTTTCCGGAAATGCTGACGTAGGAATGACCAGATTTTTCAGGGATATCAGGATTAATGATATCATTGATCAATTCAGTTTCGCTGAACCAGTCACTTTGGAGGATAATCCATTATTACAAAAAATCAAGTTGAACATAAAGGTTAATCTCCTTGAAAATCCACTGATTGATGTAAATCTCGGATACATCGAATTCAAGGGGGCACTTTCAGTAACCGGCTCTGTAGCTCATCCATCCTTTGTTGGTGAACTGAATGTTGACAACGGGTATGTGTCTTACCTTGGAAAACAGTTTACAATTTCAAACGGGCATTTGTCAAATTATGATGGCGTTGTTTTAAATCCGGACGTGGATCTTAATGCAGCGACAGATGTGACATTTTTAGGAGAAGACTCTATGCTTGTTGTAGATACTGTCAAACTGCGAATTACCGGAACACTTGATAAAATAAAGTTTAAACTTTCTTCTTCTTCTCAGACGTTGACAGAAGCGGATATTATCAGTATTCTTACATTCGGGGAAAAACTGTCATCAATTGGCAGCGATCTGAAACAACGTGTTATTACATTTGCAAGCCAGGCTGTTTTCGGTTTTGGTTCACGAAAACTTGAACAGCTTCTTGATATTGACAGAATAGACCTTGATGGTGATTTATTCGATATGTCAAAAAATAATAGTCCGACACTGACCGTTGTTAAACGCATCTCACCAAAACTGATGGTTACTTATGAAACAGCTATTGCAAACTTGAGCAGAAGAAAAATATCAGCATTTTATAGTCTGACCAAGTATTTTTATCTACGTGGAGAAACAGAAAATAAGGGTGATTCCGGAATTGATTTCATTTTTAAATATAGCAAATAGGTTTGCACCATTATCACATCTGTTACTATGTTGTATTGTGATTCTGCTTACTGCAATACCTTCTGATGCCGCTTCCAGAAAAGAGTGGCATACTGGTGATATGCAGGTCAAGGGAAGTAACACATTTAATTCTGCAACACTATTTAGATTTACATACCTGAAACCGGCACGTCTCTTTTCAAAAACCCGTTTTTCTGAGTGGCGTTTACGTTCAGATATTGACGTTATTAGAAAATTCTACCGCAATCAGGGATTCATGGAAAGTAAGGTTACTATTGAATCACTGATGCGCGATACTGCTAAAATGAAAGTTAATATCGTTTTTTCAGTAGCAGAAGGACCCCGGACAGGAATTAATAATGTTTATCTGAGAGTAGCAGATTCTATCTTTGATTCAACAATTACCTCACGTTTGGTATGCAGGAAAGGAAGTTTCCTGATAAGCAGCCTGATTACTGCTGATTTGAAAATGCTCAAAGAACAACTTGCATTAAAGGGATATCTTGATGGGAATGTTGTGCCTGATGTCTCACTTGATTCATCACGTTATCTCGCCGATATTACCTTTACCGTACAGGAAGGTCCGAAGATAACGATTGGCGAGATTAAAATAGATGGCCTGAAAAAATTACGTACAAAATTTGTCAGCCGCGAACTCAATTTCACAAATGGTGATGTACTTACTTCTGAGCGAATCAGAAAAACAGAAAATAATCTTTATAGAACGAATCTGCTTAATTCTGTTCAGGTTGATCATACACTTGATAGTACTGGTACAAAATATGACAAAGGCAACGCACAGGTAACGGTGAATGTTAAGGAACTTGATTTTTACAAATTGCAACTTGGTGTTGGATATAATTATAATAGTGACAACAACAAATACTATGAAGGAATTCGCAGCTCACTTGAAACATCATATAGCAATCTCTTTCGCCTGGGACATCAATTGACTTTGAAAGCGGATGGCGCTTTTAAACAACAGAAAGCGGATCTGATTTACCAAACCCCTTGGTTTTTTGGCATACCATTACAATTTGCAAGCAGGTTATACCTTGATAGATTGACAACAAAAAATCTGGATAGCGCATTTATCCGTGGTCTTGAACTGTCATTCAATTATCAGGCGAATTCGCATCTTGAATATCTTTATAAATTAGATTGGCAGGATCAGGTCTGGTTTAAAGGAAAGGACAATACATCGGCACCAAAGAAAGTGACAAAAATAATTGGTGCTGAAATTACCTTTGATAACCGTGATGATATTGTTGATCCGGGCCGGGGTACGTATAATTTATTTACAATTGATTTTGCAGGATGGCTTGACAAAAATTCAAATCGTTATCTTAAAATAACAGACGATTTCAGCGTTCACTGGAAATGGGATGGTTTGATATTTGGAACGGGATTGCATCTTGGACTTATTTATGCCTATGATACAACACAACAGGTAATTCCCCCTCAGGAACAGTTCAGTCTTGGAGGTACCAAAATATTACGGGCCTACGGACAGGATGAATTGCACATTGATAAAGGAGTAATGATTGCAGCAAATCTTCTGGAGGTACGATTTCCAATTATCTGGTGGTTTAATGGTGCATTATTTGTTGATGCCGGTAATGTATGGGCTTTTCCGGATGAGCAAATAACTGTTGATAAAATCAAATGGTGTGGAGGACCAGGATTAAGAATTAAAACTCCAATTGCGATTGCCAGAGTAGATATGGGAATAAAATTTGAAAATAAACCATTCAGGGATCTTTATAGAATTCAAATAGATATTGGACATGCATTTTAAGATCGCCTGGTAAAAAAACGTACAGAGTGAACAAGTATGAATACAAGTCAAACTGTGGCAGTTTATTATGAACAGTATCACTAAAGCTGTTGTTGTAGTCCCACCGATCCAGGATTTCTATTTTACCTATCATCGGTTTTCATCTTTGGGAGCCTGTATTGTTCAGGAGATCGCGGGCTCATTTTTTAAAGAGTGTCAATTGTTGAATTTCCCGCTTGATGACTCAGGCCCGAGAACGATCGCATTACCAAAAGAGATACGCTACTTGAAAAATTACATAATTCCCGATGAGACCGGACCATTAAGTTTCTTCAGGACATATAACCGGTATGGATCATCAATTGATAGTTGTGCAAAAAAAATCATTGATACCGGTGCATCATGCTGCTTACTATCCGTATTTGCTTTTTGTTATGCAAACACTGCAATACATCTTATTAAGAAAATCAAACAATTAAAGCCTGAATTATGCGTAATTGCAGGTGGTGCAGGGGTCAGCGTCGCACCGGAACTTTTTCTGCACAACACGTTAGTTGATTATGTTGTAAAGGGTGAAGCTGAAGTATCTCTGCCATTATTACTTAAATTTATTCAGGGAAAAAACACCGTTAACAGAGAATCGATACCTAATATCGGATGGCGTAATGAAAATGGGATTGTGTTGACAAATGGTATAAAATTCACAGAAGCAAACGAGATTATTGCATCCGCAGTTAAAACATTTGAAACACAAAAGAAACTTTATATTACTACAACATTGTCAAGGGGTTGCAGATACAAATGCGAATTCTGTTCGAACCGTTTGGCTCAGGGTAGTAATTTCAGGACCGTTTCTCCTGATACACTTAAAGAACAGTTGCTGACGATACTTCATACAGAAAACTCATTAAAAAAAGTTAATATTAACTTTGAAGATGATAATATCATGCATGATTATGAATATTTGATTACAGTTTTAAAAATGTGTAAAAAACTGTCACCGGACTGTACCTTTTCTTTTGAAAATGGAATAGATTACAGACTCCTTGATACTGAAAAATGCAGCCAATTGATCCGGCTTGGTGTGTGTCAGTTTAATTTCTCCCTTGCTACTGCAAACAGCGATATTGCTGATAATCAGCGCAGAATTATAAATATTGCCAGGCTGGATGAATTATACCTGTTGCTGCAATCTGCGTCTATTCCGGTTATTACCTATTTTATTTGCGGTTTTTCAAATGATACGCATCAGACAATTATTGATAATCTGAAGTTTATATATACACGGTCAACGCTTGCTGGAATTTCAATGTTTTATGCAGTTCCCGGTATTGAAGGTTTTAAGCATAATACTCCTGATACCGGAACTATTGCACGCTATGCGGGTTCTTCAGCATTTCCATGGAATAGTTCACTCTCAACAGTAACATTACTAACAGCATTTCGTTTGTCGCGACTTGTAAATCTTATCAGGCAACCTCAAAAATCAGAACTTGAATTAAAATTACTTATGCAGATAAAAAGAGAAAGGAGACTGTTTACGATAGTAAAAAATCAGGAGAAAAAGCCTGAATTTATTGAGCCTCACTGGCAGGATTACGAAATGGTGAAACGTTTTCTTACTGAAGTCAATGAATAGAGCGCCACTGAAAGGAGAACGTTTTCAATTGCTATTTATCAGTAAAAACGTCATGAATAGTTTCTTTAAAATCCAGAACAAATGCTTCATCAGAAAATTTGAGTGGTTTTTCAATATATCCTTTTGCACCAATACTCATACATTCAAGCATTGCGTTACCGCGTACTGCAGAGATCATCACAACATTTGCATCAGGAAATTCGCTAAGAATATCCTTTAATGCTTCCATACCATCACGGTTCGGCATCGTAATATCAAGAGTAATTAAATCCGGCTTGTGGATTCTATAAAGCTCTACAGCATCATTACCATCGTTACCTGTCGCAACGACATTAAATTCAAGTTGTTTATGAAAAAACTCAACAATCTGTTTAATTAAAAACTTTGAGTCATCAACAATCACTGCGGTCTTAACTGCCATGAATAAGCTCCCGTAAGCTGAAAAAATACCATTAGTTGTTTTAAGGATTGACAGTAGCACTACGTTTTTTCTGAATTGCAAAACCAAAGTATGCCGGTTGATTATTGGAATAGATTTTTCCCTCAATTCCGGAAATAAAGGGCAAAAATGGAATTCCCTTAGAGTAAAGAACAGGAATCGACTGATTAAGAGTTCCAAATTGTTCTAAAAACTCTTTGTGGTCCATAATCATTGCACAATAATTGTTTGCAATCTCACCGAATATATCAAATGTTTCAGTTCTGTCAATATCATTTTTTCCAATAAAATGATTGATAGCATTGTCGTCTATACCTACTGCAAGAATTGCCTGGTATTGATTGCTTGCACTTCCCATAATGATGATATTCTCATATTCTGCTTCAAGTCTGGGAACGAACAACCATGGGTCTTTGATAATGCTATTTACCCCCAGTAATGCGTTAACACACTCAACTGCGGTAGACGAAAACATTGTCGATACTCCATCCAATGTCATATTCGGGGCAAAAAGAGAGTACATACCGTCGTTATGTGTACTGATCATAGTTTCCTTCGTTTTAGAAATTGAATCATCGTGGCATACTTTTTTAATGATATCAATTTTGATCGTACTGGTCTATAAAAATCTGATTTGTTATGAATTATTTAAGTAAAAACAAATTTAGCATCATATATGGCGTTTTGTAGCATTCACTATAGTAGATTTAATTGTAACTGTAATAATAACAATAACATATAAGGTTTAATCATAATGAACAATGACTGCCTCTCAAGGTGTACCAGATATCGATTGGTATCAATTGACGAAGATTTTCTAAATTATTTCACGTAATAATAAGTATATTATAGTGTTTTTCAGATGATTATTGACGCTGAATATACTGGTACGGGAACTTGTAAAAGGTACTTTTTGTAATTTCCAATCGACTGATGATACTACTTCCGGTACTTTAAAGTTCTGGCTGATATGGTATTCATACTCTTACGCATTCGTGCCGATTATTACATTTGAATTAACGTACATTTATTGAAATATTATAGGAATTCCCAGTCAGGAACTCTTTTTCTTAGAACTACTATAAAGCGGGTTGTTTACAATATGAAAAAAAACATTGCAGTACTTGCCGGTGATGGAATCGGGCCGGAAGTTGTCGATCAGGCATTAAAGGTTGTAAAAGCAATTGAAAAGAAATTCGATCATGAATTTACTTATACGCCAGCTCTGGTGGGAGCGGTTGCAATTGACAAAACGGGAGATCCTTATCCTCCTGAAACACACGATATATGCATGAAATCGGATGCGGTACTTTTTGGTGCTATCGGTCATCCAAGATTTGACAACGATCCTAAAGCTACGGTACGTCCGGAACAGGGGCTTCTCCGCATGCGTAAAAGCCTTGGACTCTACGCAAATATCCGTCCTATAACAACGTTCAAATCACTTTTGCACAAATCACCGCTTAAAACAGAGCTCGTTGATGGTGCTGATTTTGTTGTAATTCGTGAATTAACCGGTGGTATCTATTTCGGTGAACGTGGACGCAGTGCAGACAGAACTACTGCATTTGATACTTGTACGTATACAAAAGATGAAATTATACGTATTACAAAACTTGCATTCGAATATGCCCGTAAGCGTCGTAAAAAAGTGTGTGCTGTTGATAAAGCTAATGTTCTGGAAAGTTCCCGTTTATGGCGTGAAACAGTACAGGAGCTTCACAAGGACTATCCGGATATTGAACTTGAATTCATGTTTGTTGACAATGCAGCAATGCAGCTTGTTACATGGCCAAAGAAATTTGACGTAATGGTAACAGAAAATATGTTTGGTGATATTCTTACTGATGAGGCAAGTGTTATTACCGGTTCACTTGGTCTTTTACCATCAGCGTCGGTTGGTATTCATACATCAGTCTTTGAACCGATTCACGGTTCATATCCTCAGGCAGCGGGGAAAAATATTGCCAATCCGTTAGGAACAATTCTTTCTGCTGCACTTATGTTCGAATACTCACTTAACATGCCTGACGCTGGAAAAATCATTCGTGAGGCAGTTGATGCGTCAATTACTGCTGGTATTGTTACTGTGGATATTGCCGGTGATGCAAAATCATATTCAACATCGGATGTCGGCGACTGGATTGCCGATTACGTTGCGAAAAAGTAAATTATATTTATTTATGATAATCAAAAAGGCCGCTTAGCGGCCTTTTTAATTTTTTCAAAACAATGTGTTAACTCATTTACCGGGTCAATTTATTGATTTACAAACCAGTCAATCAATTTTCGTGAAATACTGAGTGACCCCGGGAGTGCTGATGGCAGATTGTCTTTTGTATACCATGCAGCCCCTTCAATCTCGATACCATCAGGAGTGATTTCACCGGAATCATACTCTGCGGTGACTCCAATCATTAGCGAATAAGAAAAAGCCCATGGCTGACTGCTGAAATAGCGAACATTTTTAACGTTAATCCCAACCTCTTCATACGTTTCACGTATGACCGTTTCCTCAAGAGACTCACCGGCCTCAACATAACCGGCGATTACTGAGTGCATTGGAAATTTTGAATTCCGTGCAAGTAGAATGCTGTTGTCTTTGATAATTGCAACAATAACAGCCGGATTAATGCGGGGATAAACGGTAAATTGACATTTAAGGCATACTTTTGCGAGTTCAGTTGGACTCGTATTCATTGGCGAACCACATCTGCTGCAAAACTGATTGGTTAAATTCCAGTTAAGAACCTGATATGCACGCATAGCCAGTGAAAAATAAAATTCATCAAGAATGGTAAATGATTCCCGTAATGTCTTTAAGATATATGGAGTATAATTTTCAGATTGCAAAACGGAGCAGTAAAATCCACATGTCCCGTTGTGTCCAAAGAAGAATGGTTTACCTGTAAGAACACCGTTGCTTACATCTGTATTTAAAGAGGGGAGTCGCGGTGATACCACGGACAAATCAATGAGGAGTGAAGCTTCCTTGAAAACAAAACAAACCGAATCGGTCAGATCTGATGGCTGTTTGACTGTAAAATGAAAATTCATTGGCTATTCTCTCAATTAGTCTATTCTGTTTATGCATTACCAAACGATTGTGCTGTGAATGCAGTGATCGCATTCTCAAGGGCTGCAATTTCCGCTTTCAAATCAGAAATAACAGTATCCTGTTCGAAATCTCCCAATACATTAGTCAACTCGTCACTGGAATCATAGACCATTGTTCTGAATGGATCGGTATAGTCCTTTTTCCGGGATTGTGCGATGAGATCAAGAATCGTTTGCAATAAGGGAATCGTTTTTTGCAAACCGATCACGATTTCTTTTAATGAGAAATCGGTTTCAGTACAAAACTCAAGATAGGCAAGTGTTGCCAGTGCATGTTTAAACCGATCCTCTTTATACCGGTCAAAGGATGCAGTAAAAAGAGTGTGAACATCTTTCCATGAATGAATTGATACAGTATTCTTTATTTTATCCAGAATAAGGTCAAGGTCATCCTGTGAAATAATCTGCCCACCGCAATTGACCCATTTTTTCTTTCGTGCCGGTAAATGTAAAATCGAAAAATCGCATGAAGTTAATGAGTAATAATAAATTATTTCTGATGCACAATACCACCTTAAAATCGTATGATACATCTTCCATGATTCTGCTACTTTCCTGATTACTACCGGCCGATTGCTTTTTTCAAATGTACCCTTTATACAAATATCGTTAATAGTACTGTTGGATAGGAGAATCTCCCGTCCCTTTTTCCTGCATTCAGATTCAGCGGGTAACGGGAGCTTTTGGTTTTCAAACCACTGACGTCCTGTCTCAAATTCCAGAATAGAAATTGCTGTCAGTATTTCTTCAATAGTATCAGGTGCAAGAGGATCGTGTTCTATATGTTGCTCTTTTAATGCCCGTTTATCCCGTTTGATAAATTTGACTTTGCTCCTGATAAATGCATACATATTATACGTAAAGTAATATGCCGGATATATTACAAGGGTATCGTTTCTTAAGTCATTACAAATTAAACTGAATGGAAAAGGAATACAGAGTTCTGCCGGATAATCTGATTTGGCACAGAGAATAAAAGATGCGAATTTACTGTTATGTTTAAAACTAGTACATAATCCCGGCCAGAAACCCCGTGATGCCCACAGTTCACCATCATTGGTGCGGGAGTTGTGATTAGATCCGATCGTTGCTCCCGCAGCAATATTGCTTTGTCCGCCAATCATTGACGCAATCAGAAATGAATTGTTATGATGCTCACCATGTGACGGAAAAATAAGGCTATGAGCAATTTCACAGCATCCGATAGCAGAGTTATCTCCGATAAATGAGTGGCTGATACGTGCGCACTGATGTATCGAAACACATTCACCGCTTATTACGCTTGTCAATTGTGATGCGCTGTCAATGTGGTTCCCATATCCAACTATTGAGTCACGAATCTGGACACCATGACCTATTGATGTTTTTTCATGTTCAATTGATCTGATTGTGGAATTGTCAAGTAATAACGCGCCATCAATGATTGTATGGTCGCCCATGCAGCAATCTTTTATGGCCGTTACATTTTTTACAATAGAATGCTTACCAATTATTCCGATACCCGCAATATGCGTAATACAGGAAACATCCGCAAGCTCAGAGAATCGTTGCTGTAACGTGGAGTCTCCTTTAAATTTCGCAACAATAAATGCATCTGAACAGGTTATGTCAGGAAATGGAATGATTGATCTTCCACCATTCTCATTAATTAGATCGATACCAGTCCTATTGCCATTAAGAAGGCCGCCACAGCCAAAACGGGCATTTGGGGTAGTGTTGATCTCTCCGACGTTAGAAAGTGTTACATTGTCGCTGATATAGTAAAAATTACATAAGCCGACATTGTTAAGAACGACATTGTTTCCAATTATGGAATTTCCAATAGTACTGTGATAAATACCTTTTAGTAAATATTGTTTTCGAGGTGTTGCATGATCCTGATATCCGATAATTACACATCCGAAAAAACGGGAGTTTTTAACAACAGAGGGATCGAAACCATTAATTACTCCAATAGTATCCCAGGATTCAGCGCTGTTACCATTGTCAATAAGACGGGTACGCTCTTCTGTTGTCAATAGCCGAATTGAAGAAAAAAGTGATGGCGCGTATTGTTGAACAAATGGATGTAGATCTGTAGGAATCATACAGGCTCCGTAAAAATGGTTTCAGAGAGTAGTTGTTGCATATAAAAAACAATGCTTTTGTAAAGTGCTAGAAATAATGGTGTTACCTGAGCATTTCAAAGAAAAATACTTCAGTGTTATCATGATGTCCATTTTTTCCATAACTTTATTGACACTGTATATTTGATGTTGTAATTTAGTGCTATAGCCTGTCAGGGAGACGGGTGAAGGAGTAACCATGAAAAAGTATGATTTTGCTGTTGTTATCGGCCGTTTTCAGCCATTCCATAGTGGTCATAAGTGTCTTGTTGATCACGCATTTAAAATTGCACAACATGTTATTATTGTTATTGGCTCACACAATGCCCCTATAAGTATGCGTAATCCGTGGAATACGATGCAACGGGAGGAATGTGTACGAGCGGCGATTTCTGAGAGTAATTGCAAACACTTGACTCTGATTCCTCTTCATGACAGTGCATATAATTTTACTGACTGGATTATGAGAGTGCAGCAGAAAATAACTGCGGTAAGCAGAGATGGAACTGTTGCGATTGTTGGTCATTATAAAGATGATACATCATATTATTTAAATTATTTTCCTCAGTGGAAACTTGATAGTTTGCCAACACAGGCTGACGGAATAAGTGCCACAGATATCCGGAATGCGGTTTTTGAAGATCGTCTGGGGGATATTGAGTGCTATCTTCCTGATAAGGTCAGGATCATTATTGCAAACTGGACAAAAAGTCCGGTCTTTGAAAAGTTACAGGATGAATACCGTTTTATTCAAAACTATCGTAAAAAATGGGAATCTGCACCATACCCTCCTATTTTCGTAACAGCCGACTCTGTAGTGATCGCACTTGGTCATGTACTTCTTGTTAAACGAAAAGTAAATCCCGGTAAAGGTTGTTTTGCTCTTCCCGGAGGGTTTGTCAACCATAATGAATCTGTACAGAAAGCATGTATGAGAGAGCTCAGGGAGGAGACCGGGCTTGATGTCGGCAGTAAGGAGCTTAATGGCTCATTAAAGTTGACACATGTTTTTGATCATCCGTTACGCGATCCGCGAGGCAGAGTTATCACACATGCATTTATGTTCGAATTGAATGTAAAAATACTACCTCACATTGAAGCCGGGGATGATGCGCAGGATGTATTATGGTTCCCGCTTTATCAAATTGAACAGAATGAAAGCTCGTTCTTTAACGATCATGCACAAATTATTAAATATTTTGTAAACCATACAGTGTAACTATATTCACGTGCTTCGATAGTGAGTTGTTATGAGTAATTGAGTTTGTATACGCATATCCTGGCATACATTTGATACGATTATAAAAAGGAATATATTCATGAAAACAGCACTTGCGCAAATGAAAGTTTATCCCGGGAAACCTGAGAAAAATATTGAAACTATGAAACGTTTCATCGATGACGCAAAGCAGCATAAGTGCAGAATAATTGCATTTCCTGAAATGTGTATTGGTGGATATCTTCTCGGGGACAGGTGGCTTGATTCATATTGGTGTGACTATCTTATGGAATTTAATGATACAATTGCATCGCTATCGGATACTATTGTTATTCTTTATGGTAACGTATATGTTGATAAAAGTGGAAAAAATAAGGATGGACGTGTACGGAAATATAATGCAGGATATGCGTTTTATAACGGAAAGCCGCTTGCCACTGAGTCACACTATGGCATTCCAGGGGTAGTAATAAAAACACTGCTCCCTAATTACCGGATTTTTGATGACGAACGATATTTCTTTTCGCTTCAGGAAGTCGCCCTTGATAAAAACATACCACTGGATAAACTGTTGATGCCATTTTGTGTCAATATTGATGGTACCGATGTCAAAATCGGTGTGGAAATTTGTGAAGATTTATGGTTTAATGATTATTCCTATAACAATAAACCACTTAACGTTACAGGAATGCTGATCAATTGCGGGGCCGAAATGATTTTTAATCTGTCATCAAGCCCATGGACCTATGGAAAAAATCAGGCTCGAAATAACAGGATACGGGATAGCATTAGCGATAGTGGCCGTCTTATACCATTCTACTATGTAAACTGTGTCAGCGTTCAGAATAATGGAAAAAACATAGTCGTTTTTGATGGTGACAGTGCAATATATAATAGTAACGGTGATAGTGTCATGAACGCAGAAAAACCTTTTACCGAAGAACTGATTGTTACTGAAAACATTCAGGCACTTACGCCATCAGTAAAGCCGCAATATCCAATGATTGCCGCTAAATACAACGCAATTATTGAGGGTATACGGGGAATGGATGATATAATGGGGAATAGTCGTTTTCCGTTTATTATCGGTATCAGCGGTGGTATTGACAGTGCACTTGTTGCATGCCTCCTTGAGCAGGCCGTAGGGAAGGAACGTGTTGTTTCATTCAATCTGCCATCACGGTATAATAGTGATACAACAAAATCTATTGCGAAGACTATTGCGGATAAACTTGGCATTGCGTATCATGTACTGCCAATTGAGGATATCGTTAAAGTGAATATGGATGCACTTGCGGCATTCAAACCAAGCGAATTTAACGGTGAAAATATACAGGCGAAAATCCGGGGTACAAGCATATTGTCAAATATCGCTGGAATAATGAATGGCCTGATGGTTAATAACGGAAATAAGGTCGAGATTGCACTTGGTTATGCAACGCTCTATGGTGATGTAAACGGAGGAGTGGCACCGATCGGGGATCTTCTAAAAACAGAAGTGTTTGAAATGGCCACATATATGAATGAATATATTTATAACGATGAGGTGATTCCAAAATCGCTGATACCTGATGAAAATTTTAATTTTGTCATGCCGCCATCAGCTGAACTGAAAACCAATCAGGTTGATCCGATGAAATGGGGGTATCATGATATCCTTGTACAAAAATTTACAGACTATAACCGGTTGAGTCCGGAAACCGTGCTTGAGTGGTATAATGAAAATGTTCTTTGTGAGAAACTTGAAATAAGCAGAGCAATATTTGATAAATACAATCTTGGCAACAGGGATGTTTTTATCAGTGATCTTGAATGGCTTGTCAAAAATATTCAACGGGCTGTTTTCAAGCGAATTCAGTCTCCGCCGATTATTATTCTAAGTAAAGGAGCCTATGGATATGATGTTCGCGAAAGTCAGTTGCCTGTTATGAATACATCAAGATATGCAGCCATGAAGAATATTTGAAATTTCGTTGGCACATGTTGCATTGGCTTGACAGGGACTTTAATTCAGAAAGTTGTATACGTGGTTACTGTAAGTTTTACTCAACCTATTTTGTAGCTGTTTTGTAGTTGCTCATTTGTAAATTTTTCGCCTGGTTTGCTTCGTTCCCGAAACGGATGCTTTGGGCGGACTTCAGGGAATTGATATGCCGGTACGTTTTTAACATCCTGGTAGATTTCTGAAATACTCCGTCATGTATTCCGGAACCGGTTTGTGTATTGCTACTTTCGAAATTTAATGATAAAAAACACATACTTTCACCCTGACACATTGACATTAGCAGATACCATAAATAATTTTAAATTCGTAAAATGTTGAGATTTTTTTCTAAAGATTATCTCTTGATAAATGTAAAGCAGATATGTACCCATAAAATAGCAACGTTACATTCATTTTAAGGATCTGAAAAAATGAGAAATGTTGGTGGTAATTCCAGATTTATCGGATTCATTGATGAATGCGGTGATCATTCTATGGACACAATTGATAAAGATTTTCCGATTTTCGTTCTATGTCTCACAATTATCGAACGCACTACTTATATAGAACACATAATACCAGCTATAGCAACTCTCAAATTGAAGTTTTGGAACCACGAAGGGATTAACCTGCATAGTAGAGACATTAGAAAAGCAAACGGTCCATATGGCTTTTTACAGGTTCCAGATATGAGAAAATCCTTCTTAGCGGAAATAAGTAATCTTATTTCTAACCTTGAATGTACTATTTTTATTATGTGTATTGACAAAAGTAAACATATCACTAAATATGGTCCTAGAGCTGAAAACCCCTATGAATTCGCCTTGAAGATGTGTATGGAACGTGTCATTCATTTTCTTAAACAAAATAACGAATGTGAATTACCTATTATTGCTGAATCTCGTGGAAAACGTGAAGATGAAGAGCTGGAGAGAGCTTTTTATGAGTTTTTAGCATGTGGCACATATTTTATTCCTGCTGAACGATTTAAGTCGTTGAAATGTCCTTTGGTTTTCTGGGATAAACGGGCAAATATTGCAGGACTACAAGTAGCTGATCTTGCAGCATATCCATGCGCCAGGCACATTTTAAAACCAGAGCAGCCAAACCAGGCTTTTGATATAATTAACCAGAAAATATATGCAAATGGAAGTGTTCGAGGGTGGAAAGTTTTCCCATAAAACAAAAATGGCCAGTTCCGGTAATTACCAGAAACTGACCACCGACCAGGAATTCCCAGTCCTACTCTAAGTATAAACAAAGTTTTTTACTAAGTCAAATGTTTTGTTGAAAGTTTATGAAAGCATTCTGTAACAGAGAATTAAAAAAAGAATCGCTACTAAGCAGAAGTGTATGTGCGGATGTGAGCATCGCTTTATATTTACAAAACTATAGTTACTCCAAATACCCCTGCTCAACCATGCTGCAACTTCCCCGCTGATTGAAAATGACATGATCAAGTAATGCTATGCCTAAGGTTTTTCCTGCCTCAGCAATTTTTTGTGTCAGGATAATATCATCAGGGCTTGGATTTGGAATTCCATTTGGATGATTGTGTGCAAGTATAATTGCAGTTGCACGGTCTGTAATTGGATCAGCAAATACTTCTCTTGGATGTATCAGCGTTTTATCTGCTAAACCAATTGTTACAACTCTGGTTGCGATCACTTCCTGTGCTCCATTCATCGAAATGCAGATCAGGTGTTCCTGTTTTCTGTCTGCGTAGTTACTTAACAAAGGAATAATATCTGCTATAAAACGGACCTTGATCCCCTCAGGACGAATTCTTCGTCTGCAAAATTCTACTGCAGCTACAATAGTAGCAGCTTTCGCTATACCGATCCCGTCAATTTGTTGCAGTTTCTCGAGAACTGGTACACCACTATTTGCTTCAAGGCATTTAAGTACTTTGTCAGCAAGTACCATTACGTCATATTTCGCGTTACCCATACCAAGTAGTATCGCGAGTAATTCCTGATCAGAAAGATGTTTCACACCTTTTACCTTTATTTTCTCCCGCGGTCGATCAATTTCCGGAATATCGGTGATTCGTTTCATTACAAACCCTTTATTGAAGCGAAAGTAGAATGATAAACAATGTATAGAAAATAACTTTTTTAAAGCATTATTGTCGTAATTACATTTCAAAAAGTTATATTTTGTTTACTATGTCACAAAAAGTAGAAATAAAGTCCCCTAATTTTAGTTTTCTTGTAAAATACGATGCGATTCTGCTTCGTCTTGCCGCAGAATCGGAACGGTATTGTTTCAGTGAACCACAAATTTCTCTTTTTAAACAACGTCAACTTTGTGAAAAGGTTGCAGTGACTGTTGCTGCGCTGGTTGGAGAATACCATGATGAATTCGAGGAATTGCTTCAACTTCTCAAACGACTTGAAAGCATGGGTATTCTTCAGCGTGAAATTGCCGAGCTCTTTCATGCGGTTCGTAAATATGGCAATAAGGCAGTACATGAAAATATAGGGACACGAAGTGATGCGCTACATGGGCTAAAACTTTGCAGAGCATTTTGTATCTGGTTTCACCAGACGTTTGGTAACGAACGGGATTTTAAACCTGGGCCATTCATTCCCCCTCCTGACCCTGTGAAAGTCGATGATGTATTAAAAACTGAATTGTTTGATCTTCGTTCCAGGGTTGAATCGATGCAAAGGGAATTACTTGATGCTAAAACCAGAATGGAAGATGAGACAAAACTCAGGTATGATGCAGAGAAAAAAGCCGCTGATGCATACACAGATCTTGAAGTTGCACTGGATCTCGCTGTACAAACCGAGGATAAATTAAAAGAACAGAATACCCTGTTCCTAACGCAACTAACTGTATTGCAGCAAAAAAGTAAAGCCGATCCGGAATCGGTTAAAGCGCTGGTTAAAAAAGCAGAGAGGGCAAATGGCACGCTCCTCTTAGATGAAAGCGACACTCGCCACCTTGTTGATCAGCAATTACGCGATAACGGTTGGGAAGCAGATTCCGATATATTACGCTATGCAAAAGGGACCCGGCCCGAAAAAGCATGTAACCGTGCTATTGCCGAATGGCCAACAAAAAGCGGGCCTGTTGACTACGCCCTTTTTATCGGTCTTGAGCTGGTAGCTTTTGTTGAAGCTAAAAAAAGTGAGATTGATGTTCCCGGTGTTTTACAACAGGCCGCACGGTACAGTCGGGACTATGTAAAGAAGGGTGATGAGACGGTACCCGCAGAATCTCCATGGAATAAGAATAAGGTTCCTTTTATTTTTGCAACGAATGGAAGAGCGTATCTTCGACAGATTCATACAAAAAGTGGCATATGGTTTCAGGATTTACGGTGTGCGACAAATCTACCCCGACCACTGGAAAATTGGTATACCCCACAAGGGTTAACGGCACTTTTACGCTATGATGCACAAAAGGCACAAAAAAAACTACAGGAAGAAACAGTCGATTTTTTCTGGTTACGGAATTACCAGAAAGACGCAATCAGAACAATTGAGAATAAACTGGCTGAAGGGCAACGCGAAATGCTTGTGGCAATGGCAACCGGAACAGGGAAAACCCGGGTCTGTCTTGGCCTCATGTACCGGGCTCTAAGATCAAGTCGCTTCAGGCGGATTTTGTTTCTGGTTGACAGAGAATCGCTTGGTTCGCAGGCTGCCGAAGTATTTCAAAATGTAAAGGTTGAAAGTCTTTCATCGTTGTATGATATTTACGATGTCAAGGAGCTTGGTGATCGCATTCCAGAACAGGATAC
>JAAZBG010000247.1 GCA_012513915.1 Fibrobacter sp. | reverse complement strand
CAATTGGATTAAATGGAAAAACTTCGGTATTGGCTACATTTATGAAGATTGGACCACAAAGAGCGAGCGGTGTGAGAGTGGTATGTTTACGCCCTTGTTGCTGTTTTGAACCTAGAAGAGCAAGTGTACTGTTATAAACAATAAAGGTATGTTGCAATGGAATGTAACATTGCAATTGTTTTGCAACAGGATTATGCAACGCCGTGGTAATATTTGCTAATTAAATAAGAGACAACATAATAATTATTGTTATTAAGTATTGATATTTGAAAACCATAAATTAAAGATTGATATTTCTTGTTGTTTGGCATAAAACTTGCTTTGTATTGTTGAAAGGGGAATAAAAATGAAAGTTGTAACTGCAGAGGGTACATATGAAAAGATTGGATTTGAACTAGGGCATAAACTAGCTGATGAAATTTATCATAACATTTCATTATTAAATCAGGCTATAATTAAGAAGGGTATAGATAAAAAAGAAATTGATATTTATAATCAATTTTATGTCGATTTAGCCAGTACTTCTTCCAAAAAGTTGATGGAAGGTTTAAGTAGAGGAAGCGGCATCTCATATGATTCTATACTAAGATATAATGCTCTTTTGGAAGTTCTCAATCCTGAAGAATGTACAACCTTTGCTGCGGTAGGAAGTGCCTCATTAGGTGGAAAGACATATCTTATGAAGAACAGAGATACACAAGGAAGGTATGAGTTTGAGGGTGAAGGATACTACAAAAACAGATGGATAAATATTATTCAATGTCTTAAGACTGATGATGGTAATGTGATGATAGGAGTAACTAATGCCGGGTCTACCGGGTTTATGGCAGGAATGAACAAACATGGGGTTGCTGTTGCCAGTAATGCCGGCGATACCGTAGAAAGTGATTCCATGTTAACAAAAAAAATCGGAATAAGCGGAAGACCTCAGATGCTGAGAGAAGCATTAGAATGTTCAACTGCTAATGAAGCAGTTAATCTCGCTTTGAGAAAACTGACAAAATCTCCGATGAAGGTTCCGGGAATATTATGGTTTGTCGATGCCGAAAATGTCTATGTTGTAGAAGGCTCATTAAATCAATTTGCTGTTGAACATGTTACTGATGGTATCACTTCGAGGAGTAATCACTTTTTATTGCTGGATCATAAAAATAATGAAAAAAGCGTTTCTCCCATATGCCGAAAAATTCGTGCTGATGAATTGTTGACAAAGAATTTTGGAAGAATCAATCGAGAAAAATTAATAGAGTTCTCTATGGATCATAAAAACGGTCCATCAGAGAATTCAATATGTCGTCATAGTGAAAACATTCAGGAAAGCGTAACCGTATCATCAACAATTATGGAAATCGACAGAGAAAACCCTCATGAATCAACAATAAGTATTGCTTTGGGTAGTCCTTGTTGGGCGTGGTCAAAAGAGGATGGCAATATAATTTTTCGAATGGACCAAGATATCGAAATAATTCCAAAGCCTTTCCTTGATGGTTCTGTATATAAAGAATATATCAGAAACGATGCAAGAAATACAAAATGATATATTAATATATTCATCAAAACAGATTGAGTTTGTAAGGATACAAAATAAATTTTATTAAAAGGAGGAAATAAAAAATGAAAAACTACAAAATTGTTATTACCTTATGCTTAACTTTACTGTTGCTTGTTGGACTAATTACAGGTTGTTCAACAAAAACTGCAGAGACTCCAAAAGAACCTGTAGGTAATGATGTAGAAACAACGGTAGAACCTACCAGCGAAACTAAATACAAAGACGAAGTTATTATCGGAGTACCAAGTAATCCTACAACATTTGATCCACACTCATCTACAGCCAAAGCAATGCTTAGAGTTACAGTAAATATCTATGAAACATTATTTGAATTTGATGTGGACACAAAAGAAGTAAAGCCAAAACTTGTAAAATCATGGGAAATGCCTGCCGATAATGAATATATCTTCTATCTCCGCGATGACGTCAAGTTTCATAATGGCAATCCAATGACAGTTAATGATGTTGTTTACTCACTTCAGCGATGTATAGATATGCCGGCTGCAAATACTTTTGTTATGGCAATTGACAAAATTGAGACAATAGACGATTATACTTTAAAGGTAACATTGAAAGAACCATCACCGACATTCCTAAATAATCTGACTAGTGGTACTGTTAGTATTATACCGGAAGGCTCAGGAGATACAATTAATGAGAATCCAATCGGGACAGGTCCATTTAAATTTGTTGAATATGCCGTTGACGATTATGTATTGTTAGAACGTACCGATAATTACTGGGGAGAACAAAGTCCTACAAAACGTATCAGGATACGTATAATACCTGATCATAATGCACGTAATATGGCCGTAGAAGCAGGAGATATTGATATCAGTATACAGATTTACAGTGTTGATTATACAAATCTAAAAATGAATGACGATATTGTTGTTCATAAAGAACCTTCAGTCCAAGTAGAATACCTTGCGATGAATACTCAGGAAGTGCCTTTTGACGATGTACATGCAAGAAGGGCAGTGGCGTATGCACT
>JAAZBG010000246.1 GCA_012513915.1 Fibrobacter sp. | reverse complement strand
TTCCTCCTCGGTTAACATGAACGACACCCGGGTGACTGAACCTTGGTGCCGCACTGGGGAATTTATTCCGCCCTAACTGGGGAATTTGATCCCGCCGAGATTGGGGAAAACTAAGCCGCCATTGACAAGTGCTAGATTATTAGTCAATTGTAATTTTTACGTGGAAATTCTTTTTTCTATGTGATCTCATTTGCACAAATGTAAAAAACCATTCGATTTCATTTTTTCAAATAATAAGAATACTTACTGTCCATCGTTATGATCATGAGTTGAGTAAGTATGTGAATGCACAGGTTTGTTCCTGATCTCAGGTATTGTGCTTACGTAATGACTATGTTTGTCTTAAGTGGTATTGATTACTTGTTTAATCATTCGCTTATTTTTAATTTCACTTAATTAAAACCGTAATAACGTAACAAATACTGTAATAAAAACTTAACGCGAGCATCAATAAGTGAAATCACAAACAATGTAAAAACCGGAGATAATTAATAAAATTACACAAAAAAGGAGAGATTAGATAATTACTCCACCATCGTAACCACTGCTTAAAGTCTTAGAAATTAATGTGGATGCACCAACTTTTGGTTTAATTTCAAGAGTAAATGATGGTTGTGATGCAGCAGGTTGATAAGATGCTGCAGTTAAATGAGCGACAATCTTTGCTCTTGCTCCTGGTTGGAGAAGCCCAGCGGTAGCATCATTGGATACAGCTGAAAGGACTGAAACAGTATTACCACCAACAGTCATAAGATAATCCACTTCACTCATCTTTTGTGGCTGTCCACCTTCTGGTACGGTGAGGTAAAATGTCAATTGAGTAATAGACTTACCATTACCGTAAATTTGCCCATCAAGAACCATGTTGGATGTTGACTGTTTGATACCTGAATAGGTAACTTCCTGTGACTTCTGGGTTGCAAAGAACCCTGCTCCAAGCATAACGTAGGAGAACACTGCGGCCACGACAACAAATGCAATCAGAACGATTGCTGCTTCAAGGCCGGAAAATGCTGAATCTTTTCTCATATCAATACTTCCTGTTCAGTCACCCGAACAATTGTATGTAGTTTTCATTATTCATAAATGTTTCGCCCACAATTTAGGTAAGTACTGATCCACCCTGAAATGAATCTGGCAGATGATATGTTACAAACGTAGATGCTCCAACTTTTGGTTTAAATTCAATTGTAAACCATCCTCCTGGAATCGGGCCATCTACCTGATCCAAACGAAAGTTTCTCCTTTCACCTGGTAACATTACAGGAGATCCATCTACTCCGAAATGGTCCGGATCTGCAATAGCTCCTCCATATTCAAATTTTCTGACAATTGAAGTATCTTTTGAATGAGTATAAACGATTATTAAATCATTTAAATCTTGTGATAGACCGGTTTCAGGGATGGCAGCACTAAATTGAACATCATCAAGAGGTGAATTGGATCCAAAACCATCCCTCAAATAAGCATAAACTCCCCCCTCCATGTAAATTGTCGAAGAAGCCATTTTGTATCCTGATGTTGTTGTTTTTTTTGCTTCTTCTGTCGCAAAAAAACCAGTGCCCAGAACTGCCATACCAAATACAACCGCAACCACTACAAATGCAATTACTACAATCGCTGCTTCAAGACCTGAAAATGCCTCATCATATTGTTTCATGAAATCCCCAGAATCATATCTCTT
>JAAZBG010000245.1 GCA_012513915.1 Fibrobacter sp. | reverse complement strand
TTATTGATTTATACTTTTATTTTCTGTATTATTTGAAAATGGAATAAAGGTTGAGCATTGACCATTCTTTCTATAGTTTTATGAAAGATATTTTCCTTAGATTGAGAACGATTGATTCGATAACAGAATTCATCAAAATACTTCTGAATATGTTTCTTATCAACGGCAACAGGAATGGTTCTTAACCAAGATTTAAGTTGATGGACTACAATATGGAGAGTTTTAAAATTCTTTCCTCCTTTACTTGCTTTTTGTTCTATGTGATATCTCTTAGTAAGAGGTAGATAACCTTTCCACTTATCCGTTAATATATTCGCTTCTGTTGAAATATGTTGTTCAAATAAAGGGGTAATGGATTTGGCAGAATAATCTTCTATGGCTTGAATATAGACTCTTTTTACTTTCTCTTTTTCTGATAATTCTACAGCTATAATCGCTTTGCTTTTCTTTGTATCATAGCTCCGTCCCTGTTTCCCTTCTTCCTGTCCTCCAACAACAAATTCATCTACATGGATCAACTCTTTTAGTGGATATTTTTGACTGCTTTTCATTGCTTCTCTGACTTTTTGCATAAAAAACCATGCCGTGGCTTGTCTAATGCCGTATCGTTTCCCCATCTGAACACTCGAAAGGCTTTTGGTACTTGCCGTCATTTCGTACACTATGCAAAAGGCTTTGCGCAAACCGAACTTCACTTTATGAAATAATGTCCCACTGGTAGAACTTTCTACATGATGGCATTGATAACACTCATAACAATGTCCTGATTTCAAGCATCCTCTTTTACTTCCGCATTTCGGACACGTAAACCCTTCCGACCACTTTAATTTTGCCAAATAGGATTTGCAACTCTCGTCATCTTTGAAGACTTTCATAAAGTCTATTATATTTTCTCCTTTATATTTTTCCATTCCTCTGATTTTTATTTGCAAATATACAGTATTTATAGGTATATATCAATAAATTTAATAGTAAACTTTAAAAAAAATTAGAATGAAAAAGATTGTAATGTTAAGTTTATCAATAGCATTGATAATAAATGCCGGATATTCTCAAAGGGATATCCTACTTGAAAGTGAAGCTACAAACAACACCATCCAAAAGAAATTGGTTCAAAAATCGAATCAAAAGTGGAATGTTTTATTTTCTGAAACAATAAAACCGACCTGTTCCAATATGACTGGTGTTGTAAGTAACGACACTAACCTATACGGATGTAGTTCCATTAAACCCATTATTTTTAAAATTGATATGAATCATAACATTATTGATTCGTTCGATATAACGGGACTTCCCGATGCCTCAAAATCGAAAGTTGGTGCCTATATGGTCGGATTGGCTTACGATGGCACTGATTATTATATGACACACGGCACGGATACCATTTATAAAATAGACCTTGCTAGTAAAAGTGTAGTAGGGACTATTGTCCTTCCAACAAATACCAATCCTTTAGGAATTGCTTATGCTCCCGATGCAGATGGAGGAAATGGAGGATTTTGGGTTAGTCTTTACAGCAAATACCAAGTTCAATTATTTTCACTTACAGGTAGTTTATTAAGTACTATTACTGCTACTGATATGAATAACAACGGGGAAGGAGTTCTTTGGGGATTAACTTATGACACTATTTCTCCAAACGGTCCTTTCTTATTTGCTTTGGAACGAAATACACAAAGAATAATACAAATAGACGTATCGGCAAAAAAATTATATTCCCCTGTTTATGAAATAAACGATGATATGCCTGCTTGGAAAAATGCGTATCCTTACGGTATTTATATTTATCAAGATTATGAAGGAAAAGATGTTTTGGGCGTTGTTTATATGAAACTTTATCATATTGGATATGATTTATCTACCATCCGCATGCCTGATATTGGACTAAGTATTGAAGGTTCAAATATGAAATATTACAATAAAATTAATGTACCGATTACAATAGGTTGTAACGTGTATCGAAGCGGTTTGGCAACGGTTACATCATTTGATTATCATTATTCTGTAGGAGGAAAAACATATACCCAAAGTATAGCCAATGAATCAATCACTGATATATATCCCTCTAAATATTTTAGTCATGATTCAATATATACTCCTGACAAAGTTCAAATAGATACTTTTAAAATCTGGTTTACCAATATCAATGGTAATCCCGGTATTAACTCAGATACCCTTATTGTTAGTTTAGACATTTATGATAGATATGTACAACGAATTGTTATGCATGAACTCTTTTCAAGTTCAACTTGTGGCCCTTGTAAATATGGAAATGAAATTATGAAAACAATTTTAGACCAAAATGAAGGAAAATATGCCTGTGTAAAATACCAAATGAATTGGCCCGGAACAGGTGATCCTTATTATACGTTAGAAGGGAAAGATAGAAGAAATTATTATGGTGTTAACTCCGTCCCATATTTAGCCGTCGACGGAATTTACTACAACGGGAATCCTTCTACTTATACATCTAACTTACTTAATTCTGAATATGAAGAACCTGCGTTCATTGATTTTCATAAAGTCTATAAAAAAATTGGAGAACAAAAGATATATGTAAAAATTACCGTTATACCACTAAGAAATATTTCGGGAAATAATAAACTTTTTGTGGCTCTTGTTGAAAAAGAAACTTATAAAAACGCCAAAACCAATGGAGAAACAGAATTTCATTATGTGTTTAAAAAATTCTTGACAAATTCAGCCGGGAAAATGGTTACTTTACTAGAAGATCAACACAAAGTATTTGACTATACTTATGAATTTAATGGGCTTTACCGTCTTCCGGCTGATGGAACAGAGGCTAATATTATTGATCCAACAGTAGAAAATTCTGTAGAAGATTTTGATAATTTATTAGCTGTTTTTTGGGTTCAAAACTACACTACAGGCGAAGTATTGCAATCCGGAACTGTCGACGAACTTACTTCTTCTATAAATGATAGAACAGAAAATGAAAATCAG